>JABSOJ010000199.1 GCA_013216005.1 Alteromonadaceae bacterium
AGACAGACTTAATGTAATGGAAAAAATAGAACAAACCGTCGTCGAATTTTTTACGCAAGTCATGCAAATGGATAGTTATACATTACGGCAAGAGGCTTTAGAATAGCGAAAGAGTTCATTCTAAGTGGTTAAAATGAACTCCGAAACTTGAGTTGTTAATAGAAGGAGTAGAAAGGGTAATAGAAGGATAGAAAAGGTAATAAAGCTATCGAAAATGATCGAAAATGTTCGGGTATACATTAAATTGAACAGGTATCGGGTGAATATAAAATTGAATAGTGCTCTTGGATTTTGCGCAGATATTTAGGTATAGTGCGCCCTGATAGAGTTTCATAGGTTAAAAGGAGGGTTTAATTGTGTATGTCAGTGGTAATTTATTCATTCTTTCTGCGCCAAGTGGTGCCGGAAAATCTAGCTTGATAACAGCATTGCTTAAGCAAGGAATGCAAAATGATCAAACTAGTTCGCGCGCTATGCAAGTTTCAGTTTCCCATACTACGCGCGAGTCTCGTCCGGGAGAAGTTGATGGTCAGCATTACCATTTTGTATCGGTTGACAGTTTTAAACGGCAAATAAAAAAGCAGGCATTTTATGAACACGCTGAAGTTTTTGGTAACTTTTATGGCACTTCTGAAGCGGCTATTGATGATCAGCTAGCGCAAGGCATTGATGTTTTTTTAGATATTGACTGGCAAGGTGCTCAGCAAGTGCGTATGAGAAAGCCTGAAGTAACGACTATTTTTATCAGTCCGCCATCTCGTGGGGAACTTGAAAATCGTTTGCGTAATCGAGGTCAGGACAGTGATGAAATTATTCAATCACGTATGGCAGAAGCTAAAGCTGAATGTTCACATTATCAAGAATTTGATTATATTATTGTTAATGATGATTTTGATCAGGCATTAAGTGATTTAACGACTATAGTTAATAATCAAAGGTTAAAACGTAGTCAGCAAGTTGAAAAGCATAAAAATCTCTTTCATGACTTGCTTGCTTAATATGGGTGGTATCCGTACAATACACGGCTATTTTAGTTGTTTTAGTTTTGGAGTGGCCAAATGGCTCGCGTAACTGTTGAAGATGCGGTTGAAAAAATCGGTAATCGTTTTGACTTGGTGTTAGTTGCATCTCGTCGTGCTCGTCAAATTGCAACGGGCGGTAAAGAACCCTTGGTTGATAGAGAAAATGACAAACCAACGGTAATAGCTTTACGTGAAATTGAAGCAGGTTTAATAACCTCTGCTATTATGGATGTAGGTGATCGTCACGAAGCCGTTCAACAAGAGTCGGCTGAATTAGCTGCTGTTGCTGCAATTGTTGGTGGACAAGAACAAATTTAATATCAAATAGTATAATTTGAGGGTTAACAGAGCCTGATTATAATACTTCATTGAACGCGTAGTTTACTTTTTTGAGTAATTACGCGTTTTTTATTGTCCGTTTCTTTTCATAAGCATTGGCAACCGCCCAAAATACAAGTATTCTACCAATATATACTAGTGAATATCCTCACTATATTTTATCTTCGCATGACCGTCATTTTGGAGTGATAGGTGTACCTACTTGAACCATTAAAAGAGCTTGTTTCCAGTTATTTGTCGAAAGTGCAAATAGATTTACTAAAACAAGCATATGTTGTTGCCCGGGATGCGCACGAAGGACAGATGCGTACCAGTGGCGAGCCTTATATTACCCATCCTGTTGCTGTCGCATTAAACTTAGCTAAAATGAATCTCGACCATGAAACACTCATGGCCGCGTTATTACATGATGTAATTGAAGATACCAAAACGACCAAAGATGAACTTGCTGAGCTTTTTGGTTCTACCGTTGCTGAACTTGTAGAAGGTGTCAGTAAACTTGATAAATTAAAGTTTGACGATAAAGAAGAAATGCAAGCGGAAAATTTCCGTAAAATGGTACTTGCTATGGTGCAGGACATTCGCGTTATTTTAATCAAACTTGCTGATCGCACGCATAACATGAGAACGCTGGGTGCGTTAAGACCTGAAAAGCGCAGACGTATTGCCCGGGAAACTTTAGATATTTACGCACCAATTGCTAATCGTCTGGGTATTCATGATATTAAAAATGAATTAGAGGTTTTAGGGTTTGAAGCCTTGTATCCTATGCGTGCAAGAGCATTGAAGTCTGCGGTGAAGCAGGCAAGGGGCAATCGTAAAGAAATTATTAACAATATTAATGAAGAAATTGCCGCTCGGTTAGAAGAAAGTGGTATTTCGGCGCAGGTTATCGGTCGCGAAAAACATTTATATTCTATTTATCGTAAAATGAAAAATAAAGAATTGATGTTTAACGAAGTTATGGATATTTACGCGTTTCGCGTGATCGTCGATGAAAAAATTGATAATTGTTACCGGGCGTTAGGGGCTGTGCATAATTTATTTAAACCGATTGAAACCCGTTTTAAAGATTATATCGCTATTCCGAAAACTAACGGTTATCAATCGCTGCATACTTCTCTTATTGGTCCTCACGGAATTCCGGTTGAAATACAAATTCGTACCCATGATATGGATCAAATGGCTGATAGAGGGATTGCCGCTCATTGGCTCTATAAACAAGACGGCGATGGCAGTGGCACGACCGCGCAAATGAAAGCACGTCGCTGGATGCAAAGTTTGTTGGAATTACAGCAAAGTGCCGGTAGCTCGTTTGAATTTATCGAAAATGTTAAATCTGATTTATTCCCTGAAGAAATTTATGTTTTTACACCGGATGGACGCATCATAGAATTGCCTATGGGGGCAACTCCTGTTGATTTTGCTTATGCAGTTCATACCGATGTCGGTAATTCCTGTGTTGGGGTAAAAGTTGACCGTAAACCTTTCCCACTAAGTCGTCCGATTGATTCAGGACAGACGATAGAAGTAGTAACCTCATCAGCGGCTCGCCCTAATGCTACCTGGCTTAATTTTGTGGTAACGGCGAAAGCACGGTTATGGATCCGGACTTATTTACGTTCACAGGAAAAGAATGAAGCTCAAACTTTAGGATTACGACTATTAAGTCATGCTTTAGGTGAAACTAAGATTGAAAGCATTGAAAAAGAAAAAATCGATCAAGTTGTTAAAGAGAGTGGCAATAAAAACTTTGATGATTTATTGATCAGCATTGGTTTAGGCAATGCGTTAAGTATAGGTATTGCCCGACGTTTAACGGATGAATTTACTGATGAAACCGTGTTAACCAGTTCGACGACTAAAATTAAAATGCCGATCAAAGGTACAGAAGGCATGCTGGTCAGTTATGGTAAATGTTGTAGACCTATTCCCGGAGATACGATCCTTGCTTATTTAAGCACAGGTAAAGGTTTAATGGTCCATCAACAAGGTTGTCGTAATATTAAAGGGCACGAGCAAGGTAGTTTATTTCCGGTTAAATGGGACAATGATATCGATCGGGATTTTATCGCAAAATTACGTATTGAAATTATTAATCACCAAGGTGCTCTTGCGGCATTGACGAACGTGGTGGCTAATTGTGAATCTAATGTCCATACTTTAAATTCCGGTGAAAAAGAATCTGGTTTATACAGTATTGATATGGAAATAACGTGTCGTGATCGTATTCATTTAGCAGATATTATTCGTAAAATTAAAGTAATGGTTGATGTACAACGTGTATTACGTAATAAATAATGAGCGTAATAAATAAAAAGCAAAATATATAAAGTGCTTTTACAGGTAAGCAACTCAATCAATTTAAAAAAATTCAGTTAAAACTAACAGGAAAGTTAATGAAAACAATTATTTCAACAGATAATGCGCCAAGCGCAATTGGCACTTATAGCCAAGCAGTAAAAATAAAGAACACCGTGTATTTATCAGGTCAAATACCTCTGATCCCCGATACAATGGAAGTGATCGAAGGCGGTTTTGCTGAGCAGGCGGAACAAGTTTTTCAAAATTTAGTGGCTGTTTGTGAAGCAGCTGGTGGTGGTATTAATGATATGGTTAAAGTCAATATTTTCATGACTGACTTATCAAATTTTGCCATAGTGAATGAGGTTATGAACAAATACTTTCAAGAACCTTATCCGGCTCGTGCTGCGATTCAAGTATCAAGATTGCCTAAAGATGTAGAGATTGAAATTGACGGTATTATGGAATTACCTAGTACTAATTAGTGTTCATTCGTTTTAGGGCGAGCACTCACTAGACAGAAAGTAACCAGATTGAAAGTAAGCAGTTTAAAATTTAAAGTGTAGTAGAAGTAAATGACACCAGAAAGACATAAACGTATTAAACAAATGCTGGATCAGCGTCAGCCCGATCTGACTGTTTGTATGGAAGGCGTACATAAAACTCATAATATAGCCGCAGTGGTACGTACTTGCGATGCTATTGGAGTTAGTGACGTGCATGCGGTATGGAAAAATGAACAAATGGAGGTGCTTGGCGGTAGTGCTGCAGGCAGTCAAAATTGGATTGATGTTCATAATTATAGTCGTACTGAAGATGCCATACAGGCTTTTAAAGCACAAAATATGCAGGTTCTAGTGACTAACTTATCAGCGAGCGCGGTTGATTTTCGTGAAATTGATTACTCAAAACCGACGGCGGTTATTTTAGGTCAGGAAAAGTTTGGTGCTTCTGATATTGCGCTGGAATTAGCAGATCAGCATATTGTTATTCCAATGGTCGGCATGGTGCAGTCACTTAATGTTTCCGTTGCCTGTTCTGTGGTTTTGTATGAAGCGCAACGTCAGCGACAACTTGCTGGCATGTATGATACACCAAAACTTTCTTATGAACGTCGCCAGCGGGTATTGTTTGAAGGCGGGCACCCTATTTTTGCACAAGCTTGTCAACGTAAGGGATTACCCTACCCTGAAATTGATGAAGATGGACAAATAGTCGCATCGAATATCTGGTGGAAGAAAATGCAAATGAATAAAGACGCCTGGCAAGATATCGATGATTAAATTAATGATTATGGCAATGTAAATAAAGTGTATGAGTCAATTACCACCGCGCATGAAGCACAATGAAGGATTAGACAGTCTGGCCAGAACGCCCGTTACCGTGTTAAAGGGGGTTGGCCCTGGAATGGCTGCAAAGCTGGCGAAAATAGGCTTAAATACGTTACAGGATTTATTGTTTCATTTGCCATTGCGTTATGAAGACCGTACCCGTATCTCTACAATACGCGAGTTAATACCGGGAACTCATACGAATATTATTGGTGAAGTGACTAATAGTCAGATCGTGCTTGGTAAAAGACGGATGTTAGTGGTGACACTTAATGATGGTAGCGGCACTATCAACTTACGATTTTTTCATTTTACCGCCAGTCAAAAAAATCATCTGGGTATTGGTTCTACTATTCGATGTTACGGTGAAATTAATCGAGGCCCTAGAGGGTTTGAAATTGTTCACCCTGAATATAAATCCTTAGATCAAGATCAGGCATTAACTCCGGCAGAAGAAACATTAACGCCCGTCTATTCCACTACTGAGGGTCTCAGGCAGATAACGCTGAGAAACCTTACCGATCAGGCATTAACAAGGCTCAAGCGTGGTCAAGTTGAAGAGTTAGTACCAAGTGAATATTTACATGCTCCTCTTTCATTATCACAAGCTCTGGTTATTATTCATCGTCCACCGCCTGATACATCAACAGCGCAAATTGAAGCAGGAAAACATCCGGCACAACTCAGGTTAATCAAGGAAGAGCTACTTGCTCATAATCTCAGTATGTTAAAGCTGAGGCAATCAAGCGATCAACATCAAGCCATCGCTTTGAAAGGAGATGAATCGTTAAAGCAAAAATTTTTGGATTCCCTGCCCTTTTCTCCAACCAATGCTCAGGATCGTGTCGTAAAAGAAATATCAATTGATTTGGCTAAAACCAATCCCATGATGCGATTAGTGCAAGGGGACGTTGGTTCAGGTAAAACTTTAGTGGCTGCGTTATCTGCGTTGATCGCTATAAGTCAGGGATATCAGGTTGCTTTAATGGCACCAACGGAGATATTAGCTGAACAACACGCGCTGAATTTTGAAAAATGGTTTGAAGTTTTAGGGATCAAAACAGGTTGGCTGGTAGGTAAAACAAAGGCCAAAGCGCGACGAATTGCTTTAGAGCAAATTGCCAGCGGTGAAATGCAAATGGTGATCGGCACTCACGCTTTGTTTCAAGAGCAAGTGAATTTTCATAAGCTGACGTTGGTTATTATTGATGAACAACATCGATTTGGTGTGCAGCAAAGATTAGCTTTACGGGAAAAAGGGGCTTTTGACGAGAAATATCCACATCAATTGATTATGACGGCTACCCCGATACCCAGAACATTGGCAATGACTGCGTATGCCGATCTTGATACTTCAGTAATTGATGAATTACCGCCGGGACGAACACCAATAACCACTGTAGCCTTACCTGATACGCGTCGGGATGATGTCATTGCCCGAATACAACAAGGTTGTACTAATGATAATCGTCAAGTTTATTGGGTATGCACACTCATTGAAGAATCTGAAGTTTTGCAGTGTCAGGCAGCTGAAGATGCCGCGATTTATTTGCAGGAACAATTGCCTGAATTGAAAATAGGTTTAGTGCATGGACGAATGAAGGCAAGAGAAAAACAGGAAGTGATGGAACGTTTTAAAGCAGCCGAGTTACATTTACTGGTAGCGACAACGGTCATTGAAGTTGGCGTTGATGTACCCAATGCCAGTTTAATGGTGATAGAAAACCCGGAACGTCTCGGATTAGCTCAGTTGCATCAGTTACGTGGTAGGGTTGGAAGAGGAGTCGTTGCTTCACACTGTGTTTTAATGTACAAAAGTCCGTTATCAAAAACAGCGACTAAGCGTTTAGCTGTTTTACGCAATAGTAATGATGGTTTTGTTATTGCCCAAAAAGATTTAGAAATACGGGGTCCGGGTGAGCTGCTTGGCACTCGACAAACAGGATTAGCTGAACTTAAAATTGCTGATTTAGTACGTGATGCTCAACTTATCCCTGAAGTTGTACAACATGCCTATTTATTGTGGAAAAAATATCCCTTGCAAGCACAAGCTTTGATCCATCGCTGGTTACCCAATAAAGAACATTTTTCAAATGTTTAAGGTTATTTCCAAGTAGTTTGGGTATAAAATATCATTTGTTTAAGTATTCTCTGTATTTTAATCTTGTAACGGCAAATAAATGCTTTTATTATTAGTCCGAAATAATATCCCCTTAAAGAAATTGAAATAGTTTGAAATTTGTTGCGACGTTTTAGTTTTTTATACTGTCTACTATATTAATAATGTAAATGAGTGATAAATGCGAATTGATGAAACATTGGTAATAGCGATGAAAAAAGGTGAAGAATCTGCCTTTACCGCTTGTTATCAACAGTTATCTTCATTTATCTACTCTGTTATTTTACGTATATGTGGTCAATCAGCTATTGCAGAAGAAATTATGCAAGAGAGCTTTATTCAGGTATTTGGTAATTTAGAACAGCTTGAAAAAAATACTCATTTTATTCCTTGGATCAAACGAATAGCTTTTAACAAGATCGTGAATCATCTGCGTAAAGATAAAAAAGATGTTTCTCTTACAGATGAACATTTAGATTCGTTACAGGTTGACGTTTTTGATGAATCACTGATCCAGCAAAATCAATTAGCATTTATGTTGAGTCACTTAACACCAGAAACAAAACTTATTGTATTGTTATTTGGCTCTGTTGTAGCTAATTGTTGTCTATACTTATAAATGAACGTAACTTATTGAGGTGCAAGACAATGAGAACA
>JABSOJ010000200.1 GCA_013216005.1 Alteromonadaceae bacterium
TGATGATGATGAGATCATTGACGAGTCTACGGGTGAACCGTGGAAAGTTTTAATCGTCGATGATGATCCTGAGATTCATTCAGTAACACAGCTGGCACTTTCAGATTTGCTAGTGTTGGGCCGCCGGTTAGAATATCTACACGCCTATTCAGGGCAGGATGCGTGCCAAATTATTGCTGAACACGATGATATAGTTTTGGTCTTGCTTGATGTCGTTATGGAAACTGATGACGCGGGCTTGAATGTCGTTAAACATATTAGAGAAAAATTAGAAAGGCAAGATATTAGAATTGTCTTGAGAACAGGCCAGCCAGGCTATGCTCCAGAAGAAAGCGTTATTAAAGATTATGATATTAATGATTATAAAACCAAAACAGAACTCACTCGCCGAAAATTAGTTACTACTGTTTATGCCGCAATTCGATCTTATCAACAAATTTATACTGTTAATCAAAACCGACTAGGATTAGAAAAAATTATTGGTGCCGCGTCAGAGTTACTCGAATTACATTCTGTGCATGATTATGCTGCTGGTGTTTTAAAGCAATTATCATTATTAGGTCATAGTGATAATAGTTTGTTTTGTGCTCGTGGTCATGGGATCGTACCAGGCGCTGATGATTTAAGTTTTTATATTTTAGGTCAAGCTGGCATATCAAACAATAGTGTAAATCAAAAGCTGGATACTTTGCAGAATGAAATTGCAAGTGCTCAAGTGGCGAGTTGCTTCCAGCAAAAACAACATATTTACTCAAGCACTAATGCAGCACTTTACTTGGCGAGCGGCAGTTGTCGAGCAGTTATTTACTTAAATCTAGAAACAGATTTATCTGAGCTTGAACGACAATTAATTGAAGTGTTTATAACGAATATTGCTATTGGTTATGAAAATGTGCACTTGTTTCATAAATTGCGCAATGCAGCGTATAAGGATTGGTTAACTGATCTTCCTAATAGATTAGAGTTTGTTAAATTATTAGATGAATTTGTCCAAGATACTAACACTAATTTAGTTGCAGCTTTGATTGATATAAATCATTTCAGTGATATTAATGATGGTTTAGGTCAGGATATTGGTAATCAATTACTGATTGCTATATCTCAGCGTATGTTGAATATGGGGAATGAATGTAAATTTGCTCGAATTGGTGCGGACGTATTTGGTATTATCGGTCCAAGCGAAAGTTTAAATAGTGAAAAACTTAATCAAATATTTCAGCAACCCTTTTTAGCTGGTGAGCATAATTTACCCATCAATGCCTGTTTCGGTTTTTGCACGAAAGAAGATGCTGGTTCACGTGGTGTTGATGTTTTGAATCAAATAAATATTGCACTTAATCTAGCCAAGAAAAATGGTCTTGAACATTTTGCTTATTTTAATCACAAGATGGAAGAGGAAACATTGTGGCGACTGGATATGATCCGGCAGCTGCGTACAGATTTTGCCGATAATAGACTTGAACTTTGGTATCAACCGCAATTGAATTTGACCACAGCTAAAGTTATTGGTGCAGAGGCGTTGTTACGTTGGCGCACTGCCGATGGTAAATTTATTCCGCCGGGGATATTTATTCCATTAGCGGAATACTCGGGGCTAATAATTGAAATAGGTGACTGGGTTATTAATCAAGCCTGCAAAAAGATTAAAGCACTTGATGAACCTGCTTTTGAAAAAATCACTATTTCGGTGAATGTGTCCATTCCACAATTTAGACGGAGTAATTTTGTCCAGAGTATTATTCAGGCAATACAATTTCATCAGGTAGACCCTAGTCGGCTTGAGCTTGAAATAACTGAAAATATATTAATGGACGATCCCCAAATTGTTGTAGATTCTTTAGTTAAATTAAAAGAAGAGGGTATTAGCATTGCTCTGGATGATTTCGGTACAGGTTATTCATCTTTCAGTTATTTACAAAAATTACCTCTAGACCGTTTAAAAGTGGATCGTGTTTTTGTTACTAATATTCACAAACCTGATGGTTCTTTGATTGCTGAAACAATTATTACTTTAGGCAAGAAAATGAATCTAAAAGTTATTGCGGAAGGCATTGAAGAAATTGAGCAGCAAGAGCGTTTAAAAGAATTGAAATGTGATGAAGTGCAAGGATATTATTACGCTAAGCCGATGCCTGAAGATGAATTTTTGGTATTTTTACGTAATAATAGCTAATATCAGAATAGCTAATCTCATTTTGTATAAATAGTTAATCAAATTTGTAAAATGTCAGGTCACACATAAGTTATTATTATAGGTAATAACTCATGTGTGACCTTTTGTTATTTTGCAGCTTCAATTAATAAAGGTTTTAGAAAACGGGCTGTATGTGACGTTTTATGTTTGGCCACATCTTCAGGTGTTCCGGATACTAATATTTGTCCACCACCAGACCCACCTTCTGGACCTAGATCTATGATCCAATCAGCGGTTTTCACCACATCAAGGTTATGTTCAATTACGACCACGGTATTGCCATGGTCACGTAAGCGGTGAATAACTTGTAATAACTGCTTAATATCGTGAAAATGCAAACCTGTAGTTGGCTCATCTAAAATATAAAGCGTTTTTCCGGTATCTCGCTTTGAGAGTTCCTTTGACAACTTGACCCGTTGAGCTTCCCCACCAGATAAGGTAGTCGCAGATTGACCCAGTTTTATGTAACTTAAGCCAACATCCATTAAAGTTTGCAGTTTACGCTTTACCGCTGGTATAGCAGCAAAAAAATCTAAACTGTCTTCAATGGTCATATCCAGTACTTCATGAATATTTTTACCTTTGTATCTAACTTCCAGCGTTTCACGGTTATAACGTTTACATTTACAAACATCACAGGGTACATAAACATCGGGTAAAAAGTGCATTTCTACTTTAATTAAGCCATCACCCTGACAAGCTTCACAGCGCCCGCCTTTAACATTGAAGCTGAAGCGACCAGGTTTATAACCTCGGGATCTGGATTCTTGAGTAGCAGCAAATATTTCACGTACGGCGGTGAATATTCCTGTGTATGTTGCAGGGTTAGAACGAGGGGTGCGGCCTATTGGGCTTTGATCAATATCAATAACTTTATCTAATAATTCTAAACCTTTAATCGATTTATACGGAGATGGTTCTTGGGTAGTTGCACCATTGAGTTCGATATGTGCCAGTTTGTATAAAGTATCATTAATGAGTGTTGATTTTCCTGAGCCAGAGACACCAGTAATACAAGTCAGCAAACCGTTTGGAATGATTAAATCAACATCTTTTAAATTATTGCCACTGGCGCCATTTAGCTCAACAATATTATCTTTGTCGAAGGGGACGCGTTTTTTGGGTATTTCAATTCGTTCTTTACCGGACAAATATTTTCCGGTTAAAGAATCAGGGCAATTAATAATATCGTTCATGGTGCCTTCCGCAATTATGTGGCCACCATGAACACCTGCACCAGGACCGATATCAATGACATGATCGGCGGCTCTAATTGCATCTTCATCGTGTTCAACCACAATTACCGTATTACCAAGATCTCGTAAATGAACCAATGTTTTGAGTAAGCGTTCATTATCTCGCTGATGTAAGCCAATAGAAGGTTCGTCCAGTACATACATAACCCCAACCAGCCCAGCACCTATCTGACTTGCTAAACGAATACGCTGAGCTTCTCCACCCGATAATGTGCCTGCACTGCGGGAAATGGACAGGTAATTTAAACCGACATTAACTAAAAACCCTAAACGTTGTTTTATTTCTTTGAGGATCTTATCGGCAACGGTTCCTTTTTGACCCGTTAACTGTAAATTTTCGAAAAAACTTAATGCTTCAGCAATAGACAAATCAGCAACTTGAGGCAGAGGGGTATTATCAATAAAGACATTACGCGCTTCAATACGTAATCGACTTCCGCTACAATCCGGGCAATGTTGGCTATTTAAATATTTAGATAATTCGTCTCTTACGGCATTGGATTCTGTTTCTTTGAAACGGCGATCCATATTGTTAATAATGCCTTCAAAAGGATGTTTACGAATAACAATATCACCGCGGTCATTCATGTATTTAAATTGAATTTCTTGTTTTCCACTACCGTATAAGACAATGTTTTGTGATTCTTCGGATAATTCATTAAAAGGTTTATCCAGAGGGAATTTATAATGCTCTGATAGTGCTTGCAGCATTTGATAATAGTAAAAATTACGCTTATCCCAACCACGGATTGCCCCACCAGATAAGCTTAGTTCAGCATTAGAAATAACACGGGAAGGATCAAAAAACTGTTTGTTTCCTAACCCATCACAAGTTTTACAAGCACCAGCCGGATTATTAAAAGAAAATAATCGGGGTTCCAGTTCCTGCATACTATAACCACACTTTGGGCAGGCAAAGTTAGCTGAGAATATTAACTCTTCTCTGTCAGGATCATCCATAAAAGCAACTTTGGCAGTACCCGTTGTTAGTCCCAAAGTCGTTTCAAATGACTCAGATAATCTTAACTGAATATCTTCACGCACCTTAAGGCGGTCGACAACAACTTCAATGGTATGTTTTTTATGTAATTCAAGCGGTGGTGGATCAGACAAATCACACACTTCCCCATCAATACGGGCACGAATGAATCCTTGAGCAGATAAATTATCGAGGAGTTTTATATGCTCACCTTTACGATTTTGTACAATTGGTGCGAGCAACATCACTTTAGTGCCTTCTTCTAAAGAGAGTACTTTATCAACCATTTGCGAAATCGTCTGAGCAGCAAGTGGCTCATGATGATCTGGACAACGAGGTTCGCCGATCCGGGCATATAACAATCGTAAATAGTCGTATATTTCGGTAATTGTGCCTACGGTTGAACGTGGATTATGAGAAGTTGATTTTTGCTCAATAGAAATGGCCGGTGACAAGCCTTCAATATGATCAACATCTGGTTTTTCCATCAAAGATAAAAACTGGCGTGCGTACGCGGAAAGAGATTCTACATATCGTCTTTGACCTTCTGCATATAAAGTATCAAAAGCTAGTGATGATTTGCCTGACCCTGAAAGACCAGTAATAACAATGAGCTTATCGCGAGGTATTTCTAAACTTATATTTTTTAGGTTATGGGTTCTGGCGCCCCTAACTTCTATATTTCTCATAATAACTTGTAAGTCTTTTTTAGTGTTAAAATTTATTTTAGTTTAGGTGTTAATTTTATTGGTGAAGTTGTAATTTAAGCGTTTGTTCACGATTAGTTAAGTAAGCGTTAAATTAATTAATGTTAATTGTTTATTCTACTCAATACCGAAGGTAGATATTATCGCACAATAGTTGTTCGCAGTTCTTCCTAATATCTGATTTAGTTGAACGAATTTGCGTGTTAAGATGGCGCGTTATTTTATTTTTTAATATTTTAGGTTTAATTTTTCCATTATGAGCGCTACTGGTTTAAATAATATAGAAAAAAAAGCAGCATTTTCTCTCGCCGCGGTATTTGGTTTACGTATGCTCGGTCTCTTTATGATCTTGCCTGTATTTGCCATTTATGGTGAACAATTATCAGGTTATAGTCCAATTTGGTTGGGCCTGGCGATTGGTGCTTATGGTCTAACGCAAGCTATGCTACAAATACCCATGGGAATTCTGTCTGATAAATTTGGTCGCAAGCCCGTTATATTGGCGGGTTTAGTTGTTTTTTTAATTGGTAGTATTGTTGCTGCCATGTCGGATACCATCTACGGTGTAGTGCTTGGACGTGCCATTCAAGGTATGGGAGCGATTGCCAGTGCTGTACTGGCTTTAGCCGCAGATTTAAGTCGTGAAGAACAGCGACCGAAAGTAATGGCGACAATAGGAATGTTCATTGGACTCTCTTTCACTTTAGCAATGGTTTTCGGTCCAATCGTAGCTGAAGCTTTTGGGTTAAGCGGATTGTTCTGGTTTACTGCGGTGTTAACCATTTTAGCTATGTTCATGATCCAGTTTATGGTGCCATATTCTGTAAATAAGGCTCCCCGGGGGGATAATGTTGCCTTACCTGCCCAGTTGAGTAAATTGATCCGTAATCCGCAGTTAACTCGTTTGAACTGGGGAGTATTTATTTTACATATGGCACTAACCGCATGTTTTATTACCTTGCCTAAACAATTTGTTGCAACAGGTTTAGCGTTGGAGGATCATTGGCAGCTATATTTGCCTACTTTGCTTGGTTCATTCTTTTTGATGGTGCCATTCATGATTTTTGCAATAAAGAAACAGCGGGAAAAACAAATGTTTACTGCTGCTGTAGCCTTGCTTGCCATTGCGCTATTATTGATGTGGATTTTACCTAGTGGATTTTGGAATTTAGTTTTATCTGTTGTTTTATTTTTTACTGCTTTTAACTATTTAGAAGCAACCATGCCTTCAATTTTATCTCGTCTGGCTCCTGCTGGCGTGAAAGGAAGTGTAATGGGGATTTATTCAAGCAGCCAATTCCTGGGAGCATTCACTGGTGGTTTATTAGGTGGCACTATTGCCAGTCATTTTGGCGAACAAAGTATCTTTTTGGTGATGGCAGGCTTCTCTTTGCTTTGGCTTGTTGCTGCTGCCAGTATGCAACAGCTTAAAAAATCCAAAAGTTACAGTTTTACCACTAGCATAACTTGTGAAGAGCGTGCTGATGCAATTGCTGACCAGTTAATTAATATGCCGGGTGTTATTGAAGCGACTTTAGTACACGCTGAAGCTGTCGCCTATATAAAAATTGATGATAAATTAGCTGATATACAAAAAATCAAAGCATTACTTCAAGAATAAATAGCGGCATTGATCTAACGGATACTCTTTATTTTACAGAACAAATAGTGTCCGTTAGCTTTTCTGAGCCTAGCTGTATTTCAATATCATCATCTTGATATTTATCCATTAAAGCTTGCCCCATCGGAGATGCTGGGGTAATGACTGTGATCAGTTGGTCATCTAAATTACAACGAAAACCACCAGCAAATGGTCCAATGAAAAACCAACTTTTACCCGCTTGATCTTTAGATAATTGTATTAAGGCTGTTAATCCTATTGGTGTGTTTTGATCAAAGTCTGGTGAATTTAATTGTTGATATGCTTTTAAGGCTTCCTGATATTCCTGAACTCTTTTAGATTGCCCTTCAGCCAAATAACTTGCCTCGATGGCTAAGGTATCATATTGCGTTTCAGCCACTGATTGATCATCAATAGCATCAGAATGTGCGGTACTAGCTGCATTGGTCGCTAAAGTAAGCTCACTGGTTAAGTGTTTGGTAATTTTGGTGATGATCTGCTGTTTATTCATTAGTCGATACGATTCTTATTAGTAGTCTACACTATAAGTTTGAGTATACACCCAAGCTACTTGGAATTGCATAATTGAGCTATTTGACAGACAAATAATGTAAATATACCCAACCTACTTGGAAATGCAGGGTTCAGCAAGACGAGAAACGGCTATATTCAAGGCATTAAATTTTATAAATGGTTTTTCCCTTTTGAGATTTAATCACGAAGGAGATAGCTGTTTATCGCCTTGGCCGAAGGGAGTTAAGCTAGAAAATCAGTGCTGCGTTGCAACACTTTATAAGGGAATAACCATTATATTCGTATTGCGCCTTGCCCTGATGTCCTAGCTTAGCGCTGAACCTGCATCTCCAAGTAGGTTGGGTATAGATTAAATAATTTGAATTAATAAACAATCTGACAGGTGTCAGCAATTCTCGGTGATTTAACATTTACTGAGATAAAACAACATTTATAGCCATTTCTCATTTTCTGTCGTACTTTG
>JABSOJ010000201.1 GCA_013216005.1 Alteromonadaceae bacterium
CTTTTATTAATACATTTATGAGCTTGCTTTATCTAATAAATTCTATGACTGTTTTTTTGTAGGTCTGACCAATAGGGATCTTTGCTTCCGCAATATCTAGCTGACTAGTACTCACGCAATTAACTTTATTTTTAGCAACAATAAAAGACTTATGTACTCGCATAAACAAATTTTGGGGCAAGTCTTTTTCAAACTGTGATATTTTTTGATGAGTAACTACTTTGTCATCACGACAATAAACCAAACAATAGTTACCACAGGCTTCAATATAAAGAATGTCATTCAGGGAAATTTGGTGATGAGCTTTATCTCCCTTGATAAATATTCTCTGGTTTAGCTCGTCAGCATAACTCGAATCATTTGAAATAGTCTGATGGTCCTTTAAAGGTAACTTACTTTCAGCGGTTATTTTATTGGCTGCTTTTAAAAATCGTTCAAAACTAAATGGTTTTAACAGGTAATCACTGACATTTAATTCAAAGCCTTCTAAAGCAAACTCTTGATAAGCCGTAGTAACAATAACCTGAGGTTTTATGGTCAAAGTTTTGAGAAAGTCAAAGCCGTTTAATTTTGGCATATTTATATCAAGGAACATTAAATCAACACTATTGTTCGCGAGAAATTGCATGGCTTCCAGTGCGTTATAACTATGATTAACCAGCTTAAAATGTGGAAGATTTGTACAGTACTCTTCTATGATACGATGCGCGATAGGCTCATCATCAATGACCATGAAGCGAACCTCTTGATTATTCATAATTATTTTGGCTCTTTAATTGTATTTCTAGTCGTACACCATACACGCCATGCTTTGAGGTAATATCGAGCTGATGCGAGTCAGGATAAATAAGCTTTAATCGTTGTGTTAAATTTTGTAGACCAATACCTGTATGGACATTTTGTTCATTTTCATCGAAGTTATTTTCTATTTCAAATATCAAGCTTTGGTCTTTAGCCTCAAGCTTGATAAGTATAAAAGCTTCCTCTGTGAGTTTTTCAACACCATGTTTATATGCATTCTCTACCAGTATTAATAATAGTAAGGGGGAAATAGCTAAGTCACCATCCGCTATCTCATGGGCAAATGTTATATTTACTGGCTTATGGTACCTTATTTGCTGTAACTCAATAAAATCATTAAGGTAATTGATCTCATCTTTGAGTAGTACCTGATCTTTCTTACCTTGATAAATAGTATAACGCAGCATATCTGAAAGTTTGAGGATCAAACCCGGTGTTTGAGCAGATTTCTCTAGTGCTAATCCGTATAAGTTATTTAGCGTATTAAAGAGAAAGTGTGGATTAACCTGACTTTTTAAATGCATTAGTTCGGCGTTGGTTCGTTGGTTTTGTAGCTGTTTTACTAACTTCCACTGACCGATAATCCAAAGAGATAATAAGTGGATAAGCATAATCCAACTTAAAATAGTTAATTGGAACTCTGTGCCGTATTTGTCGCTATTATCCACCGTAGTAGCCGAAAAAAAACTCAGCGCAATAAAGCACGCATAAAAGATGTAGATTCTTTGCGTTTTTAAATCATGGGATTGTGGTTGATTTTGTGATTTCTCTTTAACAAATAGTACAACGCGATAAAGCAGTAGAGCGTAGAAAAAAGTAATGGTTAGATTATATATCAAGTTAATGCTATGTATTTCTTGAGCGACCAATATAGCACTAAATGCTAATACAGCACTGAAAGCGATGTTATGTTGATCAAGCCATGTTAGATAACGAGTCAGTAGCGCTTTAGAACTATTGTTTTTGTTCGAGGTGTTTAAACCGATTAGCGATTTTAGATATTGGCTATGAGCGAATATCAATATGGCCAGTATGAAATAATTAATACAAAGTAGAGCCGTAGCAAAGGACAAGCGATTTTCTCGTGTATTAATTCCCAACATAAAAAAAGTTAAAACAATGAATACCGTTAAAACCATTAAGATGGCGATGAGATTTTCTTTACAATGAATGAACAAAGCCAGCATACCTTTCTTCACTTTTTCTATAAGCGAAAGTTTTGCTTGTTCAATTAACTTTTTATTTAACAAATGACATTATCCAAAATTAAAGCCCCACAATAAACGGTTATGAAATGAAGTCGTCTACAACCATCAAATATTGCTAAAAATACACGTATTTAGTTAAACAAGCGAGCACGTATACGCAGTAAAATAAGGGTATTTGACCAATCGTATTATTATTGTGTCCAACACGGTGTTTTTGGATTTAAACGACAATAACGCTTATTAATAGGTGTTTGATTAAAAAAAGTCATGATACATCATATATCTTAATTATAACTTGGGAATAGTTATTTGGCTGGTTATAACTGCTTCAAATCAATTTATCATTTTGTGGAGTAGTCCTATGGTAGCAATAAAATCAAAATTAAATACCTTTTCAAAAAATTACAGCGAATTTGAAAATAAGCTGAAAATTTCCGGATTAACAAAAACCTATCACAACGGTTTCAGGGCACTTAATAATGTAAACCTATCATTGTCTAACGGTATGTTCGGGTTACTTGGCCCAAATGGTGCGGGTAAATCGAGTTTTATGCGCAGTTTGGCAACGTTACAAACTTTCGACAGTGGCAGTATTTTTTTCAATGGCGAAGACAGTTGTATTAACCCTAACGCGATTCGAAAAGGTGTCGGTTATTTACCACAAGAATTTGGTGTTTACCCTAAAATGTCTGCTGTGCAATTACTTGATTACTTAGCGGTATTAAAAGGTGTGACGGACAAGACGACAAGAAAAAAGCAAATAGACTATCTGCTTGCGTTAACTAATCTCACCGTACACAAAAATAAAGCGGTTGCCAACTACTCTGGTGGTATGAAACAACGATTTGGTATTGCCCAAGCATTGCTAGGCTCTCCTAAACTTTTGATCATTGATGAACCAACCGCGGGCTTAGACCCAGCAGAGCGTAATAGTTTCCATAATATTTTGTCTGACATTGCAGAGAAAATGATCATCATTTTATCAACCCATATTGTCGAAGATATCAATAATTTATGCCCAAAAATGGCGATATTAAATGCCGGAGAGATATGTTTTCAGGGTGAACCACAAGCCTTAATAAGTACGTTAACGGACAAACTATGGAGTAAAAACATATCAAAAAATGAATTAGAGCCAAATCAGCAACAATATGAATTATTGTCTGTGCGACTCAATAGTGGCCGCTATCAAATAAGATTGGTATCAGGTATTAATCCTGGGCATGGTTTCACACCTGTAGAAGCCGATTTAGAAGATGCCTATTTTCATACTTTAAAGCAACAGCAGCGCTAACTAAAGAGTAGCTAAGGAGCTAAATATGTTGACTCAATTACTACGTTTCGAAAGTTTGTATCAAATCAAACAACCGTCTTTCATTATATTATTACTCGTTTCACTAGGCTATGGAATTGCCATTAATGCAGATGCTCTAGGGGAGGGCATGGAATTATTGAATATTAATTCCCCTTATCGTTTAAACTATTTTATCGCTCTGACCTCTGTCTTTAGTATCTTTGTCGCCATGATGTTTTGCGTTAATAACCTGCTGAGAGACAAAGAGCATCACTTTGACGGTATTGTCGGTATGTTAGCGATAAAACAAAGATTCACCAGTTGTACCCTTGCAATATTAATGAGTACCCTATGCGTTGTTTCTATTTTATCAATTGGGTTAATGTTAGGTCTGTTATCGCCGAGTATTGATCAAGAAAAAGTGACAAAATTTTCGTTTTTACGTTATTTATGGCCTTGGTTAGTCTTTGTTTTACCAAACACAATTATTGCCACGAGCATATTAGTGGCTGTAACTTTAAAGAAACAAAATGCTTTTGCTACCTATATCACAGCAATATTATTGTTTGTCTTATTTTGGGCTGCGATGATGTTTATCGGCGCGCCGATAACCGGAAGCACGGTATTTAAAGATCCAAGCATCGTCAGCACATTTGCCCTGTTAGACCCTTTTGGAACGAGTGCTTTCTTTCAACAAAGTCAGTTTTGGACGCCAGTTCAAAAAAATAAGCAATTTATTATCTTGTCAGGTGCGTTATTATTAAACCGAATTCTTTGGTTATCCATAGCGTTAGCGGTATTTTTATATCTTCAAAAAATCATTATTCAACGCTTTACGCCAAGTGAAAATACATCAACTAAAAAGCGTAAAAAATCTAACATAATTAGCCTTATACCAAGCTTTGTTTCAGCTAAAATTAAAAAGCACTCTGAAGTACCTTTAGTAAACACTGCTACAGAAGGGCTTAATTTTCAACTTTTAGCATTGTTAACATTGTCACGAATAGAAATAAAACAAATAGTGAATCAGTGGGCATTTAGAGTATTAGCCATACTTGTAACTGTTTTGGCCGTTGTCGGTATGTTAATGGCGGTAGGTATATTCAGTAGTGGAGTATTTTCTGGTAGCTATCCTACAACAGTCTTATTAATTGGTTACAGCACTGAAGCCTTTACGCCACTGGTTACTGCGATTATTGTTTTTTATAGTGCTGAAAAAATCTGGCAAGAAAAACTCCTTAAAACCGACAGTTTTGTTGATAGTACTCCTGTATCTAATGCCACTATTTATGGCGCAAAACTATTATCATTATTTTTTATTCCACTTATTTTAGTGTCAATAAATATTGTTACATCAATAATATTTCAAATGTCCAATGATTATTACCGGTTTGAAATGTCTCATTACCTGTCACTCTTTTACTTCACAGCAGTGCCGGTGTTAATCCAAACCGTGCTAATTTTCTTTATCCAAACGCGTATCGCCAGTAGTCGTTTTGCTAATAAATATTTGGGCATGATGGTCAGTGCAATCGTTGTTGTATTTTTAGCTAATTCAAACGGGCTACTTGGCTTTGAGCATCCTTTATTAAACATTAATCAGCTACCCAGCTTATTACGTATTGACTCTGATTTAGTGGGTTATGGCGATTTTGGTATTAAGTTTCATTATTTAGCCGGATTTTGGGGGTTATTCGCACTTATCATTGCAGGCATGACAGTACTAAAATGGAATAGAGGTGAGTGGTATAAAACTAAATGTTTTTCAGGAAAACAAAAGTTACCCGCAAATAATACCCAGGTAAGTTCCAATATGAATGAAAGCGTAAAAGTTAAATTATCTCGTGCGTATTTACCGATAATGTTAACGGCGTTGGTGATTTTAGGTTCGAGTATTCATTTATCAATGCCTGTAAGCAATGACTACCAAACAGAGCAAGAAAACTTAGATGAACTGGCGCTTTATGAGCGTAAATATAAGCAGTATCAACGGTTAGCTATACCACAAGTGAGTCAAATGAAGCTTGCGGTTGATTTTTATCCAAATAATAAAAGTTACTCCGTTAGAGCCGATTACTTATTAGTGAATACTGGCAGTGAAGTGATGACAGAAATTTTTGTGACATCTCGTATAGCGTTACAAAGTATAGAAATTACAGGAGCGACAGTTGCACTAAGCGACTCAACGGCTAACTGGAGTGTGTTTTTATTTAAATTAGCACAACCTTTATTGCCGGGTAAAAGTTTAGCAATGAGTTATCAATTAGCGCAAACATCAACAGCCTTTGCTATTAATAAAGACATAGTAAATAACGGTTCCTACCTTAATCACAGTAGTTTTGAACCTTTACTCGGCTATGTTGAAGGCATTGAAATTAATGATAAGTTTGAGCGTAAAAGTCGTGATTTAATCGCCAAAGCAGTCGTAACGCCAGATCGTTCAAAACCGAGTAGTAAAGGTAAGTTCATTAGACAAAAAAGGAAATTTGAGGCGGTACTATCAACGTCAATCGAGCAAAAAGCCGTAACATCCGGCCAGTTGGTGAAAACGTGGCAGCAAGATGGCCGAAACTATTTCCATTACAAAATGCAACAGCCAATATATCCGTTAGTTGGCTACTTTTCAGCCGTTTATGAAACAAAGCGTCTTGAACATAATGGACTTTTAGTTGAGATGTATTTTCATCCTGATCATAGAGAAAATATTGATGAAATGATACGTGCAACTCAAGCGACACTCGACTATGCCACCACCAACCTTGGACCGTATGCATTTGACACTTTACGTATCCTTGAAGTACCGGCCTACCACCCATTTGGTGGAAAAGCGGCTGCTGGTGTTGTTGCCTTGTCGGAAAATTTATATACCCAAGATTACGATGATGATGCTTACATTAATAATACCGCGCGAAATACTATTCATGAAGTGATGCATCAATGGTGGGGTGAGAAGTTAGTCCCGAAGATCACTCAAGGTGAAGGAGTGTTGATTGAATCATTAACCAAATATATGGAGGCGGCTATATTAGAAAAAATGTATGGAAACAAAATGGCTCGCCAATTAACCAAATATACCCAACGTCGATATTTTTCAGGACGCGCTTATGCTCGTACGGCTGAAGTTAGTCTTGTCGATGCCCACAATGAAGCTTATCTGAACTATGGTAAAGGGCCTGTGGTATTTACAGCCTTGAAGGAGTTGTTAGGCGAGAAAAAACTTAATGCTGTCTTTAAACAGTTAATCGAAAGACATCAGTACACACTTAGTGCTACAACTGATGATTTGCTCAGCGCATTATTCGATATTGCCGATGACTCGCAAAAAGACCTTGTTCAAGATTGGTTGTCTAAAGTTATTGAATACGATTTAGCCATTAATAACGCCGTTGTTAGCGAGCTTCCTGATGGCCGTTATGAAGTTGTTATCGATGTTAAAGCATTACGTTTATCAACGGATAAGAATGGGAAAGTCAGTGAGATAGGGATAGATGAATCAATAAAAATTGCGATATATCGTGCATACCCTGGGCATAAAAATACAAAGGCGCTATCTATTGAAAATCAGCTAATTAATCAAGCAAATTCAACTGTCACCTTGATTGTCGAAGACAAACCTAGCTATGTAATGATTGATCCTAATTACACTCGATTAGATAAAGATTTATCGAATAATATCAACAAAATTGAGGATAAATAATGGCTATGATTAAAGTGTTAATATTAGGAAGTTTGATCGTGATGGTAACTCCAGCACGAGCTAGTGCCCATCCATAAACTGTAGTAGCTCAGACTTGATCTGACAGTTACCCTCTTTTTTGGATATCGTGTCAGTTGTCAGTTTAGATTTGAGCTAAATCTTTTTCAACCCAAATCTTCGAACCGTCAAGTAAAGTTTCTAACGGAGTTCGTCCGCAACACTTCTTCCCTTGATGCGTTCTTTCATTATTGTAGTGTTTTATCCATTCGTCCAGATCTTTTTGTAATTCTTCCATCGTTGAGTATATTTTTTTCCTAAATGTGATCTGATAAAATTCATTCAGAATTGTTTTGTGAAACCGCTCACAAATGCCATTTGTCTGGGGTGACATCGCTTTGGTTTTGGTATGATCAATGTCGTTTATCGCTAAATATAACTGATAATCATGGTGCTCAACACGACCACAATACTCCGTCCCTCTATCCGTTAATATTCGCAGCATAGGGAGCCCATGTAGCTTAAAATAGGGTAATACTTTATCGTTAAGTATATCGGCAGCTGTGATTGGTGTCTTAGTGATATACAGCTTAGCAAATGCAATTTTGGGCACCAATCAATCGGGGTATCAATTAGAGTAAAATAATCTAATGAGAAAACGCAAAAATACACGACAATGAATTG
>JABSOJ010000202.1 GCA_013216005.1 Alteromonadaceae bacterium
AACTCATGTAAATTAACAGAAAACATTGTTGAACTGTAACCCTAATTTAGCCTATATGGTCAGTGCCCTTTTTATTGATGCGTGTGTGTGAGATTCAAAAAGCGGCATTGTTCTTGAGAAGATAAACACACTGTTTCCCTCAGGCAATGCATGAACAAAATCCATCAGCATTTTACGAAACCTAACACCGAGATGTGTATTTTCAAGCGAATGTTCAAACCGCTCTAACTCATCGAATACAAAAATCAGTCGATGGTTTTCAAAAATAGACTCTTGTAATAAACGCTGTATATCATACGCCAGCAAGGTTGGCAGTAGATCTTCAATTTTTTCGGGTTCCAAATCAAAAAGAGAATATTTATTGATGATTTCTTTTTGGCCTACATTATATAATTTAGACACGAGCACATTAAGTAATTTCAAACTTGCTAGTGGACCACTTCCATGAGAATCAAGTTTATTGAATAACCACTTAGAAGATTTATCCAAATATTCTTTCATGACTGCCTCAAGATCATTATTGATCAACGTCATGAACGCATTATCAAAAGCGAGGAAATTCGTTAAACTCCCTGTTTCATCAAGGACATTTTGAAAAACATTGATCTCACTTACTTCGTTGAGCAATGCATAGGTTTGTTTGCGTATTTCATGAAATATGTGGAATAACGAACTGGAGTAATAATTTCTCAAATCAAGCCGAATGACATGATAGTGACGATCGCATGGAATATTTTTGCCCGCGTATTGTGGGATTTGTTTACTGATACTGCTTTTTCCAATCCCGCCCGGACCATATATAACCGATAACACAGTAGACTTTTCAGCTGCCGATATTTGCTCTTTTACCCATTGTGCATACAGTTTTCTCTCAACAAAATGGTGTATTTTGTCTTCTCCTTCATATTCCTTTATTGCCCTCCCACACCTGCTTTGAATAGTAAAAAAACCTGGACTTGATACTAACCTCGGGTAATCCCTTATTCTTAACCATAGTTAAAAGTTTAACGTTATGCAATTGTCAATTTTGTGTTGTTCAAAGTACCTTTTATTTCGTATAAAATTTCAATAACAAAGGTGCTACTTGAGTTGTAGAATAGGTTAGCCAACGGCGTAACCTAACACTTGAAGATATAACTCACTGTTTATTTAATAAAAACCACTAGTTATTTGAATAACCCCAGCGTGGCATAATATCCTGTTTTATGCCTAAATGATCTAACATGCGACCCACCATAAAATCGATTAAATCGTTAATATATTTTGGCTTATGATAAAAACCCGGTGCTGCAGGCATAATGGTGACGCCCATTTGAGACAGAGTCAGCATATTTTGTAGGTGAATAGTTGAAAATGGTGTTTCTCGCGGCACTAAAATAAGTTGACCACGTTCTTTAATGACGACATCTGCGGCCCGTTCAATTAAATTATCACTCATTCCCTGACTAATGGCAGCCAGAGTTCCTGTTGAACACGGACAAACAATCATTTGTTTTGGTGCTGCTGAACCGGAAGCTACAGGTGAAAACCATTGTTCTTTCCCAAAAACGGTAATTTGTTCCGGTTGTGCGTTAAATTTTTCAGTTAAATACTTAGTGGCAGCATCAGGCGAAGCGGGGAGCTTCAAACCAACTTCGGTATCAAACACTATACGTGCAGCACTTGAGCACAAAAGATAAACTTGATAATTAGCAGAGAGTAAACATTCTAATAAACGCAGTGCATAAGCCGAACCTGAAGCGCCGGTGATGGCTAGGGTGATTTTTTTCTCAAACTTGGACACAATTAAAATCCTGTAAATAAATATTGAGCATTGGTTAGTCTTAGTTAGTATTGATTAGTCTTGGTTAGCATTTTTTAACATTAGTTAATGAGTTTATTGATGGGTTACGCCTTCGGCTAACCCATCCTACAAAGTCAAAAAACCACTTAGCTACACAGCTTTTAGCGCACTTAATAACTTATCGTGAAAGCCACCAAAACCGCCATTACTCATCACCACAATTGTATCATCAGTTTTAGCCATAGAGGTTACTTTGCTGACCAATTCATCGATATTATTTTCAACCGCACAAGGTTGTTGACACTGATTAATCAAATCACTTACTGACCACTGCACTTGCTCTCCCTGAAAAACAAAAACTTGATCCGCATCATTTAACGAAACTGGCAGCGTTTCTTTGTGAACGCCCCTTTTCATTGTGTTTGATCTTGGCTCTAATACGGCAATAATCCGCTTATCACCAACATTAGATCTGACTGCGGCTAATGTTTTAGCAATGGCTGTGGGATGGTGGGCAAAATCGTCATAAACTTTAACATTAGTCATGCTACTTGTGTTTATTGTGCCGAGAAGTTCCTGACGTCTTTTAGTATTAATAAATTCAGCCAGAGCTTCAATACCAACCTCACTTGGAACTCCCGCATGACGCGCAGCCGCTATGGCCATCAAAGCATTTTCAATATTGAAATCACCTATTAAGTTCCATTTTACCGTGCCTTGCTTTTTATTATTAAAACGAACAATAAACTCGCTTCCGTCTACGACTAACTTTTCTGCCGTCCAACCTTGCTCTTTTGCTAATGCTGATTCTGAATTGCTTATTTCTGGTTCTGTAGATGCAGTTAATTCGTTTAACAAACTAATCTCACTGCTGAATTCTGTCGGCGTCCAACAGCCCATTTTCAGGGTCTCAGTAATGGCTGGTTCATTTTCAGGTGATAAAATTAAACCGTTGCCTGGCACCATTCTGATTAAGTGATGAAATTGTCGTTGAATATCACTGAGATCATTAAAAATATCAGCGTGATCAAATTCCATATTATTGATAACCAGAGTACGTGGTCGATAATGAACAAATTTAGAACGTTTATCAAAAAAAGCAGTATCGTATTCATCGGCTTCAATCACAAAAAAAGGCGCTTCACCCAGTCGTGCCGAGCTGGCAAAATTTTGTGGTATGCCGCCAATCAAATAACTCGGAGACATTTTTGCATATTCTAAAATCCAGGCGATCATGCTGCTGGTGGTTGTTTTACCATGAGTACCCGAAACAGCAACTACCCAGCGATCTTTCAGTACATTTTCCAACAACCATTGCGGGCCAGAAGTATAAGCAATATTTCTGTCAAGCACATACTCAACCATAACATTGCCACGGCTCATCGCATTACCAACAATAACCAGATCTGGTTCATCATCTAAATGTTCAACACGATAACCTTGCATCAATTCAATGCCCAACTGCTCAAGCTGAGTGCTCATTGGCGGATAAACATTGGCGTCACAACCTGAAACGCGAAAACCTAATTGTTTGGCTATTGCGGCAATACCGCCCATAAAAGTGCCACAAATACCTAAGATATGAATATGTTTCATGTAATTTAAAATAAAAACCTAAGTTAAATAAGTTGAAATAGTTTGTTAGTATACCCAAGTAATTTAAAGCGTCTGTTTTGAGTATATTTGCTACATGGAAATATTAGCCAATATACCTGAATAATAATCTGCTGACAGTTAAAACGTTAACTAAATGAATGTTCTCTCTGCTAATTAATCATTAAACAATAATCTATAAACACTAAATCATTCTAAATACGAAATACAGGAATTAACCTTGTCGACGATAAATCTAGCTCAAATAAATATATATCCAATAAAATCCAGCGCAGGTATTCAATTATCTTCAAGCTGGGTAGACGAATATGGCCTTAGTTTTGATCGCCGATTCGTTGTCACAGATAACAGAGGGCAATTTATCACCGCGCGCACCGAGCCTACATTGTGTTTAGTTCAAGCTAATATTACCGCAACAGGTTTAAAGCTTACAGCACCCAATATGCCGGTATTATCGATTGATTACCGTACTTTTGGTCAAAGTTATCAAAATGTATCTGTCTGGAAAGATACGATCAGTGCACAGCATTGTCAGGCTAGTTACGATTTATGGTTTAGTGAATATTTGAATAAACCTTGCCAGTTGCTGTTTTTTGGCGATGGATCAAAAAGATTGGTGAAAGATAAAACCTCTCAGGTAGCATTTGCAGATGCTTATCCCTTGTTGCTCATTTCTGAAAGTTCGCTGGCAGATTTAAACCAAAGAAGCAGTATTTCAATAGAGATGTCTAGATTTCGACCAAATGTCGTAGCTTCAGGTTGTCAGGCTTTTGCCGAAGATACCTGGAAGCATATCCGCATTGGAGAGGTTGAATTTGAAGTGACTAACCCCTGTTCCCGTTGTATTTTAACTACGGTTGATCCGTTAACAGGTCAAAAAGACCCGGGTTTAGAGCCTTTAGCAAGTTTAAAAACTTACCGGAAAGTAGCTTCAGGCGATGTAATGTTTGGTCAAAATCTGGTGCCTTTGAATCAGGGACAAATTAAAGCCAATGACCCAATCGTTGTATTGGATCGCAAAGAGCCTCCCTTTTTTGTTAGTAAAAAGGTTGTTCAAAAGAAAGTTATCGATAATGCAGCGATAAAAGATTCAGCACACCCGGCAGATATTTTACTCCAAACGAATGTACGCCAAACTAATTTACTCTCAAATAAATTAGTAAAATACCCTGAACAATTTACGCTACAGTGCCAGAAAATTATTATTGAGACGCTTGATGTAAAAACCTTCATTTTTAAAAATGAATTGCCAAATACTTTTGCACAGCAAACAGGCATCAATAAAATAACTTATCTTGCCGGACAACATTTACCGATAATATTAAAGATCAATGGTAAAAACGTGTCTGGTGTTTATACCTTGTCCTCGTCCCCTACTCGTCCTGAAATGCTCAGTATTACCGTAAAAAGAATACCTGACGGACGAGTTTCGGTTTATTTACACGACCACTTTAAAGTTGGCGACGTCTTACAGGCAAAACCCCCTGCCGGCAATTTTCATCAACCCCAGTCAAATGAGTCAAATAAGCCAAATAAGTCAAACGAGTCAACTAATTCAAGTAAAGTACTGTTACTTTCTGCCGGCAGCGGTATAACCCCCATGCTTGCCATGTTAAAAGCAATGTCCGACCAGGCCATTGATAACAACCTTACGTTTTTTCATAGTGCCAAAAGTGAACAGGACATCATTGCATTAGATGAAGTATCTGCATTGGCAAAACAACACGGTAATTGTCAAATTTTATATACCTTAACCCGGGGTGCATCACCACAGTGGCAAGACTACCAAGGTCATTTATCAGGCAGGATGTTAAAAAATATCCCCGACTTGGTTCAACGTGAAGTTTATGTATGCGGGCCTGCAGGCTTTAGAAACAGTGCAAAACAACTTTTACTGGCATTAGGCTTACCTGAAGAACAATATCATTTCGAAAGTTTTGGCTATCGTAAATCGCCTGATACTTTAAATAAGAGTGTGGATGAGAGTGAGGATAGTAATGCTACTGTCACACAAGCAATCCCAAATAAAAAGGTGTCTATTTCTTTTAAATCATGGGGAAAAGATCATCAGGGAAATAATCAGGACTATTTACTTGAACAAGGTGAAAACGCAGGTTTGATCTTAAACTATTCCTGCCGGGCAGGTATGTGCGGATCTTGTAAGGTTAAATTAATAAGTGGTCAGGTAATACAACTTGATGATGATGGCTTAAGTGATTGCGAAAAAAAGGAAGGATATATTCTGGCCTGTTCTGCTATTCCGCAAACTGATGTTGTGATCAGTAAAGATTAGTGACAAATTAGTCAAAAGAGGTTTATCTAATATGCTGTTTTAGCCACTTGTTTTAGCCGCTATAGTGCGGTCAAAACAGTGCGGTCAAAACAGCCAAAAAAGACAAACCTCCCAAACTATCAATTAAAATCGATAGCCAATTCCAAAAGTAATAACTGGGTATATATCAAAACCTGATATATCATCAGCTAAATTAGCTTCCTCTGCCCGTAAATTTTCATTTAATGTTTGAACCAAAAGAATATTACTGTCTGCCGCATCAAACTGATATTCGATACCTAGAACAGATACCGCTGCTGTACCACTCACATTTAAAGAAACATTCGG
Organism: Alteromonadaceae bacterium; assembly: GCA_013216005.1. Classification (GTDB taxonomy): domain Bacteria; phylum Pseudomonadota; class Gammaproteobacteria; order Enterobacterales; family Alteromonadaceae; genus JABSOI01. The sequence goes on from JABSOJ010000202.1 coordinate 6,018, forward strand.
TTTTCCCGCAAGTAATACACCCAATTCAAATGAATAGATCAAACCTGATTTTGACGAATTCCCCCAGCCTATGCCTAAATAACCTGCGGTACGTTGACCTAATTCAATTTTGGCATTTACAATGAGAGGATCATCACGGTTAGGTGACCAATATTGCCCATAACCAATGTCATATGTCTGATTAGTACTATCGATCGCCTTGCCTGTTAATTGTGAGGCATTTAAATAGAGCCCTGCAGTAAAACGAAAAGTAGTTTTGGAGGGCCGCCAATCAAATAAAATTCCTGCGCTGGACAAATCTATTTCTCCACCATATTTAATACCGTTTTCGTCGAAATCTTTGGTGTGATAGAACTTATTAGCCTGTAACCTGAGATTAAAAGCTCTATTAATACTGTAATCAATCTCAACCCCAAACCCTAAAGTACCTCCTTTTGCGCTGGCCCCCAATGCATTTGCATGAACGGTTGTAACACCAAAGAGTAGAATGCTAAGAGAGCAAGTGAACATTATTGAATATTTGATTAAATTACGAAAATTTTCCATTTTAAGTCCCTGAATAGTTATTCATTCAACTAGTAAAAACGCACAGCGTTAAATACTAATTTCCATGATGGCAATACACCTCACTTCTTAAATTTTAGTCTACAATTAATAGATTACAAATGTGAAAGAGATCGACGAAATTGAATTGACGGGCTTGGAAGCTTATAAAAAAGCAGGAGTTCTAGGTTATTGAAGGGTTCCTAGCCATTGATGAATTATCATTATTGCCAACATCTAGCAACCAGCTACCAGCATTCATGAAGCAGCACGGCAGTTCGCCAAAAAACGTCATACCGACCACCAATCGTGGTTAAGCCATCAGTTTTTGAGTGTGATATTAAAACTGCACCACTTACAGCAAGAATAGCGGCATAAACATTTAAATTTAATCAGACACGTGCTGGGCAGCGGTGATACCAAATCTAAAATTAACGTAAATTAACGTAAAGGACAATCTTAAAACAGTATATTCACTCAGAAATGCAGCCAATGCTGTGCTTGCGCTTCAAAGATTGTATCAGGCAAAATCGTTGCAAATAAAGAGCATAAAAAAAGTAGCACCAATCGCTGCACACCATAGCTGTGAAGATTCATTTGATAGCAAATTAACTGCATTAACCTGCATTATAGCAAGAGAGCAACTTCCTGATGTTCAGGATCACCCGCTGTGTCCATTTCAGTTCAATACACCAAAGCGCAGACCCTGAGAGTACAACTGGCATTAATCAATAAAACCAAAACAACAACTAACATCTAACACAACTAACACAACTAACAACTAACATTTATTTTGAAAAACATGCAGGAACAGTGATGAAAAAAAGCAACAGTGATTTCGAACAAAAACCATAACCTGCTAGCCAAGTGAAAATATGTCATAGAAGAACCCCTTATTTACAAAGGGCTCCAAGAGG
>JABSOJ010000203.1 GCA_013216005.1 Alteromonadaceae bacterium
ACACAAATACATGGCTACATTTTATGACTTTTAAAGTCCATTTAAATCAATGCCTTAAATGTGCGGAATGTAGGTTACTTTATTAATTGATCAGAGTATTGAGAAACAAAGATTAGTTTTCGCCCAAATTAGTGATATCTTCATCGATTATTGAAAATAATTAATCAACACATTAATCAACACATAGGTGAGAAAAAACCGAAAACTACTTCGAATGATCAGCACACCACATTTAAAATTATCTTGAACTGTCTTTTTTATGGGTTATACTCGGCGTTAATCGTACCCCAAAATAAGTTTATTTGTGTTGTCAATTTTTAATAAAACATTAATGGTTATGCTGCTATGTTTGATCTTCGTTGGTCAATCTATTGCATCGTCTGTGATGTTTTATAATATGAATATGGCAAGTATGAATACAACGAATATGCAAGAACATGAAATGGGTATGATGCAACCAGATTCGATGCAACATGCTTCAATGCAAATGATGGATGATTCAGCATCTGCTGATTCAGATGTTTCCGTTTCAAACATGAACGATTGTTGCATGAAAGAATGTCAGTGTTCCGCTAGTGGTTGTTCATCAGCGTCTGCATTTTCTCAAATAGTCAGTGCTAATATTATTATAGCTTTACCACCTAAAATCCTTTTTGATACCGGACTAATACTTAGTCAGGAATTAACATCTCTTTATAGACCTCCTATATTCAGCTAATACAGCATCAGTGTGTCCAAATTTCGGATCCTGTTGCATTCTAAATTAATTTCTATAATTGAATAACTTTCTTTAAGTTTTTCTCTTTGCGCTAAATTTATTTTACTGCCAAAGCCATTGGCAGAAATGAAATTTATTTATGCTAATTGGTATAATGAATTCATATAAGGAACAATTGTAATGTTCACTTTAAAAATAGTTAATAAAAGACGTAATTTACTTAGCGTCACTATTTTATCATTAGCTTGTTTTTCTGTTTATGCACAAAACAATCGCACCACTGTGGGACTTGGCGACAGTGAAGTCAGTCATCGTGAAGTAAGTCCTCGTGAAATAAGTTCTCGTGAAGTAAGTCGTAAGGCGGTCTTGAGTTTTGGACAAGCTATTAAAACAGCCCAAAAGAATGATCCCTGGCTTACGGGTAATCTTCATAAACAACAAGCAATAGAATCAATGAGTAATGTTGCCGGCGAATTACCTGATCCTAAGGTTTCACTTGGTCTGGCTAATTTACCTTTAGATGGTTTTGATTTTTCTCAAGAGGGGATGACTCAATTAAAAGTTGGTATTACTCAAATGTTTCCTCGTGGTGATACGCTTGATTTAAAAAAACGTCAGTTACGTACAAAAAGTGAAGCTTATCCTTATCAGCGACAAAATCGTCAGGCAAAGGTTGCCGTTACTGTCGGTGGTTTATGGTTAGATGCTTATAGAATTCAACAGTGTATTGAACTTATTCAAAAGAATTATTCTCTTTTTGAACAGCTTGTTGATGTTGCAGAAGCCAGTTATTCAGCGGCGTTAGGTACAACTCGTCAACAAGATATTATTCGTTCGCAACTTGAACTCACACGTTTGGAAGATCGTTTAGATACATTAGCTCAACAGAAAAATCACTTTGAAGGACAATTATTTCAATGGGTAAGTGATTTTATGACTTATGAAGGCGAAGGCGAAGGTATCAGTAAAGGTGTAAGTGTAGATGAAGGTATAGGCGCAATTGATTCATCATTGACAGGTTTACATGATTTTAATTTCGGGACTCAAATTCCACAAATTGAACTGTTTAATGCAGAGTTAATTTATGCACAAAAATGGATAAAACCAGCGCAACTTGTTAAATATTTTTCAAAACATCCGTCAGTGATGGCACTCGATAAAAAGATCAGAGCAACAAAAACGGGGATTAATCTGGCTAAACAAAAATACCAGCCACAATGGGCTGTGAATGCAAGTTATGGTTATAGAGCAGATGATCTTACGGGTAAAAGCAGAGCTGATTTGTTTTCTGTAGGTGTTACTTTTGATTTACCTTTATTTCCCGAAAATCGTCAAGATCAGGAAGTGAAATCTGCAATATCAGCAGCAGAAGCAGTGAAAACAGACAAAATATTGTTATTAAGAAAAATGTTATCAGCATACTTAAGTGCTAAAGGACGTTTATTACGTATCAACGAAAGAAAGGCTCTGTATAAGCATAAGTTACTCCCTCAAATTATAGATCAGGCAGAAGCCTCATTAACGGCTTACAACAACGATGATGGTGATTTTTCTGAAGTGGTTAGATCTCGTATTGCTGTACTCAATACTGAGATTGATGAATTAGCCATAGAGGTTGAGTTGCAAAAAATCATATTGGAATTAAATTACTTGTTTATTGGCTCATCAGCTAGCTCGGTTGAGAAAGTAAGTAGTAAGGCCATGATGCAAACAATCAGTCAAAATATTATGGCTAAAACGGAAATAAAGCGGAAATAAATGATGAATTCAAATAATACATCCCAACTTAAAGCAACCGTATTTGGGGTTGTTATTGGCTCAGTACTTACCTTTGGTGCATACACAATGTTTGCACCAGCTCCTTCTGTTACGTCACAAAGTGCTGAAAGTAATGAAAAGCAACCGCTTTATTGGGTTGCTCCTATGGATCCTGATTTTCGGAAAGACAAGCCAGGTAAATCACCCATGGGGATGGATTTGATCCCTTATTACGGTGACGATGGTTCAGGCCCGGACGAAGGGCCGGGGACGATTCGAATATCTCCTGATGTGGTTAATAACTTAGGCGTCCGTACGGCAACAGCACAATATAAAGCCTTGCATACGCAAATTGACACGGTGGGTTATGTCACTTTCAACGAAGATAAATTAGTGCATATTCATCCCCGTATTCAAGGTTGGATAGAAAAACTTTATGTAAAAGCGATAGGTGATCCGGTGAAAAGTGGTCAACCGCTTTATGACATATACTCGCCGGAATTAGTGAATGCTCAGGAAGAATTTTTGTTGGCTTTAGAGCGAAATAATAAGCGGTTAATTGTTGCAGCTCAAAACCGTTTAATTGCTTTGCAAATACCAGAAGAAGTGGTTGCCCGATTAAAGAAAAACAGAAAAGTTCAGCAAAACATTACTTTTTATGCCCCTCAGAAAGGTATTGTTGAAAACTTAAAAATACGTGAAGGCTTCTTTGTGAAACCGGGTTCAACCCTGATGTCTATTGGTGATTTGTCTGAAGTATGGGTTGAAGCTGAAGTATTTGAACGTCAGGCATCGCAAGTGAAAACGGGTACTCCTGTAACTATGACGCTTGATTATTTGCCGGGTAAACAATGGCAGGGGAAAATTGATTATATATATCCAATCCTCGATGCAAAAACCCGTACTGTGAAAGTAAGGTTACGTTTTAACAATGAACATGGTGAATTTAAACCAAACATGTTTGCTCAAATTGCTATACATGCTACAGGTGATGAAAATGCGCTTCTTATTCCAAAGGAAGCATTAATCCGAACGGGTAATCAAGACCGTGTGGTTTTAGCGTTAGGTCAAGGTAGTTATAAATCGATTGAGGTTACTGTCGGACGTTTTGATAGCGAAAGTGTTGAGATAATAGCAGGATTATCTGAAGGGGAAGCCGTTGTTAGTTCTTCACAATTCCTTTTGGATTCAGAATCAAGTAAATCCTCAGATTTTAAACGTATGCACAACAAGGAAGAAGTAACTGATTCTCAAAGTACTGATTTTGACAACAATAATACGCCAGCATCAAAAGTATGGGTAAATGCACAAATCCAAAGTTTAATGGCTGAGCATAAAATGTTGACTTTAGTACACGATGCTATTCCACAATGGGGGTGGCCAGACATGACTATGGATTTTATTGCGGCAGATTCTGTTGATTTTTCACAATTAAGTGAGGGGCTTACACTGAAAGTTGAAATAACAAAAAGCAGCAATGGTGATTATCAAGTCAGTGATATTGAATTTACAAGTAGTGACGATGATAGCAGAGCAACCGTTCACGGAACTATCAACTCGATAATGCCAGTGCATCGAATGCTTAATATCAGTCGGGGACCAATAGAAAAGTGGGGTAGGGCAGCCGCGACAATGGATTTTATCGTGAGTGAAGTGGTCGATATATCATCATTAACCGCTGAAACAGACATTACTTTCACCTTTGAAATTCGAGAGGGTAATTTTATAATTGTTGCTATTAGTGCAGGTATTGGTGCTGATATTAGTCATAAGATTTCTAATGAACCGACCCGTGAAACGATGAATGAACCAACAGTAAAAGAAAATGCTGTTGTTGATCACTCTAACCACTAAATCAGAAGGATAATTAATTATGATCACTTCTATTATTCGCTGGTCGGTTGCCAATCGTATATTAGTTTTAATGGCAACATTTATGCTCGTTGGGGGGGGCTTATATTCGGTTAAAAATACCCCAGTTGATGCACTGCCTGATTTATCTGATGTGCAAGTTATTATAAAAACGAGTTTTCCGGGCCAAGCACCACAAGTGGTTGAAGCTCAGGTTACTTACCCGTTAACTACTGCAATGTTATCTGTACCCGGAGCGGTTACTGTCCGTGGTTATTCATTCTTTGGAGACTCTTATGTCTATGTTATTTTTGATGAAGACACCGATTTATACTGGGCTCGCTCCCGAGTGCTTGAATATTTAAGTCAAGTCACACCAAGTTTGCCAGCTGATGCCAGACCACAATTGGGGCCTGATGCGACAGGTGTCGGTTGGGTGTATTTATATGCATTAGTCGATAAAACAGGGCAGCATGATTTAAGTCAATTACGTAGTTTACAAGATTGGTTTTTAAAATATGAATTGCAAACTGTTCCCGGTGTTTCTGAAGTCAGCGTGCTGGGTGGTATGGTTAAACAGTATCAAGTTAGAATTAATCCGGACAAGCTGCGTGCTTTTGGGATCCCTCTTTCTTATATACAAATGGCGATTAAACAGGGTAATCAGGAAATTGGTGCTTCTGTTGTTGAAATGGCTGAAGCGGAATATATGGTCAGGGCTACAGGTTATTTAAAAAGTAGTGAGGACTTGGAGAATATTCCATTAGGGGTGAATGAAAACGGCACGCCTTTATTTCTCAAAGATGTTGCTGACATAGGCATTGGTCCTCAAATGCGTAGAGGCATAGCCGAGCTTAACGGAGAAGGTGAAACCGTTGGCGGCATAGTGGTGATGCGTTTTGGTGAAAATGCGCAGCAGGTTATCAAAGGTGTAAAGGCTAAACTTGAACAATTAAAAAAAGGTTTACCTGACGGTGTTGAGGTTGTAACTGTTTATGATCGCTCGGCATTAATTGAACGGGCAGTTGATAATCTAACTTACAAATTGCTTGAAGAATTTGCTGTAGTGGCACTGGTTTGTATTATTTTCTTATTTCATGTTCGTTCGTCATTAGTGGCGATAATTAGTTTACCTGTAGGTATTTTAGTTGCATTTATTATCATGCATATTCAAGGGTTAAATGCCAATATCATGTCTCTGGGCGGAATTGCGATTGCGATTGGTGCGATGATCGATGGCGCAATTGTCATGATTGAAAATATGCATAAACATATGGAACGAACACCACTCACCAAGGAAAATCGCTGGCAAATAGTCACTGATTCAGCTTGCGAAGTGGGGCCTGCATTATTTTTTAGTTTGCTGATTATTACGGTAAGTTTTGTGCCGGTCTTTACTCTTGAAGCGCAAGAAGGGCGGATGTTTGCTCCCTTAGCTTTTACTAAAACATATGCAATGGCGGCTTCTGCCGCATTAGCCATTACCTTAGTACCCGTATTAATGGGATATTTTATTCGCGGAAAGGTGCTTCCGGAGCATAAAAATCCGGTGAACAAATTACTCACTACGCTCTATATACCTGTGTTGAATCTGGTACTGAAATTCCCTAAATCGACATTAGTTGCTGCTGTGTTACTGCTGGGGGTCGGGGTTTATCCTATAGATAAAATGGGTAGTGAATTTATCCCGCCTCTTGATGAGGGCGATATAATGTATATGCCCACAACCTATCCGGGTATTTCAATAGGGCAAGCGAGGCAGTTACTGCAACAAACCGATAAATTGATAAAAACTGTGCCTGAGGTGAAAACCGTATTCGGTAAAGTCGGTCGTGCTGAAACAGCTACCGATCCCGCACCATTAACCATGATTGAAACATTTATTCAGTTCAAACCAAAGGATCAGTGGCGTGAAGGGGTTACTTCTGAGAGCTTGAAAAAAGAGCTAGATGATTTAGTTAAACTACCCGGCGTGACTAATGCGTGGGTAATGCCGATTAAAACCCGTATTGATATGTTAGCGACAGGTATTAAAACGCCAGTAGGTATTAAAATTGCTGGCCCTGATTTAGGTGTTATTCAAGAAATTGGTCAGCAATTAGAAGTTATTTTAACAGATGTACCTGGGACTGCTTCTGTATATTCTGAACGGGTAGCAGGGGGGCGGTATATTAAAGTGGATATTCAACGGGCAAAAGCGGCTCGTTATGGATTGAATATTAATGAGATCCAGCAAGTGGTTGCAACTGCAATTGGGGGAATGAATGTTACACACACAGTTGAAGGACTTGAGCGGTATCCTGTTAGCCTCAGATACCCGCAAGATTATCGTAATTCGCCGGAGCAATTATCATTATTGCCCATTGTGACACCAAACGGCCAACGTATTTCCTTAGGAGATGTTGCGAATGTCTTTATTGAAGATGGACCTCCGGGGATTAAATCAGAAAATGCCCGTTTAAATGGTTGGGCATTTATCGATATCGAAGGTGTTGATGTGGGTACATACGTGGTTGCTGCGCAAAAAGTTGTTCAGGACAAATTAGTGTTACCTGCAGGTTATTCTATTGCTTGGGCGGGGCAGTATGAATACATGCAACGGGCTAAAGCAAAACTTGTGTACGTAGTGCCATTCACTTTAGCGATAATTATTATTCTGCTTTATCTGAACTTTAGAAATGTCATTGAAGTTGCCATGATCATGGGAACATTACCATTAGCGATGGTCGGTAGTATTTGGTTGATGTACATCGAAGGTTTTAATTTTTCTGTCGCTGTTGGAGTTGGTTTTATTGCATTAGCGGGGGTTGCGGTGGAAATTGGCGTGATCATGCTTGTGTATCTTAATCAGGCCTATCAAGAAATGTTGAATGAGCATCATCAAAAAGGGATCCAGACCAGCAAAACGGATGTGTTTAATGCGGTATTGCAGGGTGCTGGCATGAGAGTACGTCCGGTTATGATGACAGCAGCAGCGATAATTGTTGGGTTATTGCCTATTTTATATGGCACCGGTACGGGTTCAGAAGTTATGAGCCGAATAGCGGCCCCTATGGTTGGTGGCATGATGAGTGCGGTAGTTTTGACCTTATTGGTCTTGCCAGCCTTATATTATTTATGGCGTTCAAACGGATTTACCGAGTGGGATAAATCAGAAAGGATAAATCGTAATAATGTCGATTAACATATTAAAATTTGGCTCTGTTGTAGATAATTGTTGTCCCTTCAAATGGAATTAAACTCAACCCTTATATCTAGGACTCTGTGAC
>JABSOJ010000204.1 GCA_013216005.1 Alteromonadaceae bacterium
ATTTGTTTATTATCATGTTTAAGTTGATACAGTCCATAGCCTGTATAGGTTTGAACTCATGTAAATTAACAGCAAACTTTGTTGCACTGTAACCCTAATTTGGCCTATATGGTCATTGCCGTTAATTGGCATAGTTAATTACTATAATCGTTGCGTTTACACAACACCTGGAACAGAATAACCCTTCCATATGATCAGAGAACTTAACATTGCAGTCCATTCCGGAATTAAAAACAAAAAACCTATTAATAACAGTTTTAAACCCCAAAGATTATTTGCTTTTGTCTGAGTATGAAAAGAAAAATAATAGGCATTTAGCAAAATGGGAACCTTTACGGGACCCTGCTTACTTTAATCATGCGCAAACAAAAGGCAGAGTACAGAATAATTACACAGGTTTTCTGGCCGGTAATTCAATCTGCCTCGTTGGCTTGAACCCTGAACGTAATGAAATAATAGCGAGCTGTAGTTTTACAAATATTGTTTATGGCGTATTTCAAGCCTGTCATTTGGGTTTCTCTGTGAGTGAAAATTATCAGGGAAAAGGCTTAATGTTTGAAATACTTCAGGCATCATTAAATTACGTATTCACTGAATTTGATTTACATCGCGTTATGGCAAACTATATGGTTACAAACGTGCGAAGTGCGAAATTATTGGAAAACTTAGGTTTCAAACAAGAAGGTTTAGCTGAATCATATCTAAAAATCTCGGGTTCATGGCAAGATCATGTTTTAACGGCAAAAATTAACCCAAGCCATATAAACCGATAATAAAGTAACAGCCATCGAATGATAAATACAAAATTATATACCTATACCGAAACTCAACAAACCCTAGTACCAACAACCATTTTTCCTTATAATAAACGTTATTATCATTAAGAATTATTTACTATGCCTGTTAAAGTTTCATGCCCTAATTGCCAAAAAGATGTTATTTGGCAAACTGAAAGTACCTACCGTCCTTTTTGTAGTAAACGTTGTCAATTAATTGATCTGGGCGAATGGGCTGACGAAGGCCATAAAATATCGCAACCTGCTCAAAATGATATTCAGATAACAGAAGAAATGTTGGATGCTTTAGAAGATGAGTTTATAGAACATAATACATTTTTTGTTGAGCCTGAATAATACCTATAAAGTATTTATCAGCAATATTTATCAACAGTAGTTAACATATATTCTTCAAAGTATTCTGTTTACTAAATGGTCTTGTTTTTTATTTTGAGCTTATTCAAAGCTTATTCAAAATATTCCTCAAGCTTCTTTACTATTGCCTTATTGGCTTGGGGAAAGTCTAAACTTGATAACTGCGAAAAAGGAAACCAGATTTGTTCTTGCCCTTCTTGTGCAGTAGGTTCACCAAGAAAGTTAGTGATAATAAATACGTCTAATAATACTTGTTTATCACCATAATCGTGTTTTATTTGCAACAACGGGTTACACGAAAGTACATCGATCGCTATTTCTTCTTGAAGCTCTCTGTGCAGAGCTTCACCAACGGATTCATCAGCTTCTAATTTACCACCGGGGAATTCCCATTTTCCACCTTGATGAGCATTTGCTAAACGTTTTGTTAAAAAGATCTGCTGATCTCGAATGATCACACCAACAGCAACATGAACCAGTTTATTCATTTTTTCACACCGACTCTTCGAAATAAGTTCCCCAACCATCGTATTCAACATTGCATTGTTGAGCTAATTGAAACATCTTTTTAGTTTCATCAGAAATGATGTCCAATTCAAGCGGTTGTTCGGTAATAATATCAAAAGCGAATACTTTTTCTCCCGTATCCGTTTCAGCTTCTTCCGGATCTTCAAGTTCAAAACCCATTTTAAATGCTGTGATCGCTGCTTTTTCCAATAAATCAAAATCAGCACTAGAGAAATGATGCTCTATCGTATGATCAACTTCTTCATTGCTACCATCTTCAATAAGGGCAGAAATTAAATCTTCGCTATGATCCAGCCACTGTTGCAAATCATCATCTTTCATGGTCATTCTCTCTTTTTACTTACTTTGCTTATTTTATTGACTGTTTTATTTACTGTTTATTTGCTGCTTTATTTACTGTTTTTATTTACTGATGGTAGCTCAGTACCAACTTCAATATTTAACTGTTCAATTTTTTTAGCCATCAAATCATGAGTACTATTAGTAATTCTACGAATATTTTCTTTCGAAGTATCGGTTGTATAAATAGGATCCAGAAATTCAATGATCGTTTTGCCATTATTCCAACGATTAAGTTTGATCACATTATGGCAATTACTGACACATGCCGGAACAATAGGAACATCGGCTTTAATTGCGGTTCTAAAAGCACCCGTTTTAAAAGGTAATAATCCACGACCACCACTTCGGGTTCCCTCAGGAAAGAGCCAAATCGATATTTTTCTTTCTCTGATTTTTTTAGCTGTTACCGTGATAGTGTTTAGTGCTTTACTGGTATTATTACGATCAATTAAAATATTGCCTGTTAACCAATACATCTGACCAAAAAATGGGATCCATTTCAGGCTTGTTTTCCCGACACTAACCGTATTAGGCTGTACTGCACCACTAACGGTAAAAAGATCCCAAACGTTTTGATGATTAGCGACATACACCGCCGGACCTACATTTTTTACCGAGTCAGGTATTCTAACCTCAACATCTAACCCTACGATCTTAGAAAACTTGCCTAAATATTTAGCGGTAGTATAAACATTATTACGATGAAACGGACGTAACATACTATAAATAGAAGCAAATACACATACCACTATTAGACCAATAACTAATAATAAAATTCGAATGAGAGCCAGCAACAGATTATCCTAATAATAAAATCTGATAAAAAGAAGTGGGCTAGTATACAATGAAAGTTACTTCATCTCATCAATTAATATCCAACAGATAAATACTGAAAATAATGCGCTACGTCTTTTATACAATTGACTAACGGGGATCTGTGCTTTCTACACCTTCCATATTTTGAACACGCTGATAAAAACCAACGAGATGGGTATAAGTTTTCCATTGATGTAATTGACGAAATTCAACCCAATCTAACAGACAAAATAAGCAAATAGCCGGGTAGTTCCATTGATTAAATACACCATCTGCCACTTCTTTATCTAAGACGGTCAAAATATTTGAGACACGTTCATGCTGCAAATTGAAAAAGAGTTTATCCTGATTAACATCTAAATCTGAGCGCATACAAATTAATATCGACACCAACGAATCGTTGGCCGCATCAATTAACGTTAATAAATTTTCTTGAGACCATGTTAATTTTGGATCATTGAACTTTTCAGCTAAGTAACGATATATAACTCTGGAATCGTATATACATTGATCACCATCAACTAAAGCGGGTACTTTTAGGGCAGGATTATTTTTAGTGAGTATTGCTCGTCCTTCTGCAGAAAAAATGTCTAAATTGATAAACTCGTATTGACGATCATTCAAATACAGCCGTAAACGACGAACAAAAGGTGATGTTGTTGAACCGAATAATTGCATATTTTTTCCAGAATAAATAAAAAAGCCCATTAATTAATGGGCTTAGAATATATTTAATCGGGTCCGGAAACAATTATTGCGATTAAAATAATTCCTCGTCTATATTAAACAACACATCAGCACCTGATTTAGCTGTTTCAATTAATGAAACACGGCGCGGTAAAAGACGAGCAAAGAAATAGCGGGCAGTATGAAGTTTACTTTGATAAAACTTATCATCACTTCCTTGCTTATCTAAAGCAATTTTTGCCATTTTGGCCCATATAAAAGCCATTGCGGTGTAACCAAAAACATGTAAATAATCATTGGCTGCACCACCCAATTCATTCACATCATCCGTCGCTTTTTCTAACAAATAATTTGTCAGTTGATCTAAATCGTTAATGGCTGCTGTTAAAGGTTTGATGAACTCCTGCATATTTTCATTATTGCTATCAGCAGATATTTCACTGATGTAAGCGTTAACTTCATCTAAAAACACGTTCATCAAAGCGCCTTTACTGCTTGCAACTTTACGTACCAATAAATCCATTGCCTGAATTCCGTTGGTTCCTTCATAAATTTGAGTGATTCGAACATCCCTAACTAATTGCTCTTGTCCCCATTCACGGATAAAACCATGACCACCAAAAACCTGTTGTCCGGCAACGGTACTTTCAAAGCCCATATCAGTGAAAAATGCTTTTGCCAGCGGAGTCATCAATGCGGCTAAAGCTTCGCCTTTAACTTGCTGCTCTCCCTCAGCATAAGTTGCATAATCCAACTGCATTGCAATGTATGAAGAAAGTGCCCGACTACCTTCATTCAGTGCTTTCATATTTAATAACATGCGACGAACATCACCATGCACCATAATAGAATCAGCTTCTTTTTCTGGATTTTTAGCACCAGTCATAGAACGTCCCTGCAAACGGTCTTTGGCATATTCCAGCGCATTTTGGTAAGAACGAACGGCAGCGCCAATTCCTTGAATACCAACACCGATACGTTCAAAGTTCATCATAGTGAACATGCAAGCAAGACCTTTATTCAATTCACCAACCAAATAACCTTCTGAATCATCAAAATTCATTACACAAGTGACAGAAGCATTTATCCCCATTTTATGTTCAATAGAACCACAGCTGACATTATTGGCTTCACCAATACTTTCATCATCATTTACTTTGAATTTAGGCACTAAAAACAATGAAATTCCACGAGGACCAGCGGGTGCATCAGGCAATTTTGCCAACACTAAATGAACAATGTTCTCAGTTAAATCATGCTCACCACCGGTAATAAATATCTTATTACCCGTAAGACGATAACTGCCATCTTCTTGAGGTATAGCTTTAGTACGAATAATACCTAAATCAGAACCAGCGTGTGATTCAGTTAAACACATTGATGCAGCCCAATCTCCGGCATACATACGGGTTAAATAACGTTGCTTTAATGCTTCGCTACCATGTTTAGCTAACGACAAACCCGCACCCGCGGTTAAAGAAGGATACAAAGAAAAGGAAATATCAGCTGCACAAAGCATTTCTTCGTGTAGAGCGGTTATCATTTTTGGCATACCCATACCGCCATATTCCGGATCACCACCTAATGCCGCCCATCCACCTTCAGCATAAGTTTTGAATGCTTTTTTGTAACCCGGAGCAGTAGTAACATTACCATTGTTAAAACTAACCCCAACTTCGTGACCCTCACGGGCAATAGGAGCGACTTCCTGCTCTGCTATTTTCGAACATTCCTGCAAAATAGCTTCAGCTGTTTCCCGATCCACATTTTCGGCTAATTTAGGTAGGCTTTGCCACATTTCATCGGCTTTAAACAATTCATATAAAACAAAACTCATATCTCTTAACGGAACTTGAAAATCGGCCACACTACTCTCCTGAAACTAATATTTATTCAAACGCATACTTCAAACACGCGTTTTAATATAGCGTAAAAATGAAAAAAGTAAAGTTTATAGTCACTTTAACTGTCAAAAAACTTAGTTTAAAAACCTGGAAATTTCAAATAGATATTTGATATTATGGCATTAATACTTATAAAACTTATCAATCACATATTTCACAATGCTGGTATAAATATGCAAATTACGTTAGGGTATTTATACTTTAACACCTTGGAAATATAGTAGAGTTGTCAAAATAGTCAGAGATTTAATTTTGATTTAGTGCTGATGGAAAACACTAACGGAATACTCTAATGGAAACCAAAGAGTATAGGAAAATAACCAACCCAAACGAGAGCTGATACTGTGAATTATTACCGGATAATAATTTTTGCCTTATTACTGATAAGCCAGCTACTAACAGGCCAGACAACACAGGCACAGCAATTACGCTTTCATAAGCAAGAGAATGAAAAAAGCTATCAATTCAAATATAAATGGCTTGATCAAAAAAGTGTCGAACAGTCACTCTCTTTTGCCATCCCCAAAAAAATATTATTTAATCGCTTTCGTAATTTCAAAAGCTACAAACCTGCCTTTGCCCAACAATATGTTAATAAACATATTCAGCAACAAATCACAAAACAACCAATAGCTAATGTGCAGATTAATTTTAATAAAAAAAATAAGCGTTTTGAAATTAAAGGAAAAAATCAACAGGCAGTAAATACTGCCTATCAACAAATATCAAATATGCAACAAGTGATTAGAGATGAATATTTAGCTAAAAATTTTTATCACCGATTCACCACCTACGATCAAGTTCAGGGCATAAAACCCAATCATGTAAAAATAGCGAATAGCTCTGTAGAAGATTTAAAGCCAATTAAGCAATTAATACTCAGCAAAGTATCCATTAAAAATATTCGTCAAGTCACTAATTTTTCCTTAGGTTTTATTCAAAGTATCCCCTATTCAACTTTAGAATCAAGAATATCGTCTTCAGGGGCTGGTTTTAGTACGCCGTTAAAATTACTTTGGGAGAACCAGGGAGACTGCGACAGCAAAGTAACATTAACCGTAGCTTTGTTACGAACACTTATGCCACGAATACAAATGGTCATGGTATTTACACAGCAACACGCATTAATGGGGATTAATATTCCGGCATTGGCAAACGAAACCACGATAGAATTTGAGGGTACTACCTATGTTTTAGCCGAGCCGACCGGACCGGCAATGTTTAATTTAGGCCAAGTAGCGCCAGACTCTGAATTAGCCGTCAATAATGGACATTATTCAGTAGAAAAATTTTAATAACGGCTCCCTGATTTTAATTACTGCTTCCTGTTCGTTTGATTAAATAGTTCAATGATAGTTCAATAAATAGTTCATTTAATTTTATCAATCTTCTGTTCCAGCATCATTAGCAAAAAAACCTCTGACAAGAGAATATTGAGCAAAATAATACGTGATCATGATAAAAAACCCTCCGGCAGGGATCGTAGTATAAAACTTATCAATCCCCAACAATGAATCCGAAGCAATAAAACTTAGTCCACCAACCACCAACCAGACATTAGATTTTCCTGATATTAACGTTGCAATACCCATCAACAATAAAACGACCATGTACACAACCACTGGAATTAATAATTCGCCCAAAACAGGCCAAAGTAATACCAATATCCCAATACCATAGAAAACATAAAGCAGCACTACACCTAAACGCTTAAACTGAAATGGTTTTAAACTAAATAAATAACATAAATGAGCAAAAAGAAAAGAACCTAAGCCGAAAACAAACCAATTCACAGGGTCATAATCAAGCAAGAAATCACCCAAAGTCGAACACACGAGTCCAGCAATAAATACTTTTTCGACTATTGATGTTTTATGCTTCAAACAACATAAAATTAACAATAGCATAGGCAAAATTTTCACGAACCAACTAAAAGGATATGCTGTAGCAAATGTCGAGAGTATAAAAACACTCGCCAGTAAAAAATAGAGTTTAGACTGATTAGCGGTCATAAATTTTCCGTATTAGTTATATTAGTTATATTAGTTACTCAAGTTTCGGAGTTCAAAAAAAACAAAACAAACTAAATTGATGATTTTAAAGAGGTTGACGTCTCATTGTGATAAAATACTTGTTGTCTAGACAAAGCAAA
>JABSOJ010000205.1 GCA_013216005.1 Alteromonadaceae bacterium
ATTTACTTCAAGGCAGCGTTGGTAACCTTTAGTAAAACCTGGTAAAACCTAGTAAAATCTGGTTAAACCTAGTTAAACCTAGTTAAATCTGCATTAAATTAGTAACTTAAACTTCACTTGCACCAAATGAAAGACTAAGTGAATTAACGCAATAACGCTTACCTGTTGGTTGAGGGCCATCGTCAAATACGTGGCCCAAATGACTTTGGCAATGATCACACTGTATCTCAGTTCGACGCATATTAAGACTATCGTCGACGAGATATTTAACTTGTGCTTTGCCATCAACAATTAATGCATCAGAAAAACTAGGCCAACCACAACCCGCATTAAATTTATCTGTTGAACTGAATAATGGTTGTTCGCAACAAGCACATTGATAAACGCCTTGCAGCCAATGATCATTATAAATTCCGGTAAATGGACGTTCCGTTGCTGCTAAACGACAAACACGAAACGCTTCTTCGCTAAGCTTATCCTGAAACTGTTTATCCTTGGCCTGTTTATCTTGGAACTGTTTATCCTTGACCTTTTGATCGCCCATTACTTATGTCCACTGCTGATTTCAATCATATTGCGCTCTTTCGTTGACCATTCGACATGATATTTTTTACCTGCCGCTTTATCTAAACGTTCAAAAGTATGAGCACCAAAAAAGTCACGCTGTGCCTGTAATAAATTCGCTGGCAATACTTCAGTTCTCATTGAATCATAATAAGATAAAGAAGAAGATAATGCACCAATTGGAATACCGAACAAAGTAGCCTGAGCAACAGCTTTACGCCAATTATGTTGGTGTTCACTCAATTGTTTTGCAAAAAAATCATCAAGCATTAAGTTTTCTAAATTTTCATCCCGTTGAAATGCATCAGTAATAAATTGCAGGAAAACAGCTCTGATTATACAACCTGCCCGCCATATTTTAGCCACACTAGCAAAATTCAACTGCCAACCATGTTCTTTTGCTGCATGTTTCATTAACTGAAAACCCTGAGCATAAGCACATATTTTTGCGCAATACATAGCATCGTGTAACTGGCTTATTAATTCTGATTTTTCATCTTCTGTCATTGACACAACTTCAGGTCCGGCCAACTTAGAAAAGGCTTCTACACGAAGGTTCTTAAATGATGAAATTGAACGGGCGTACACAGCCTGGGTAATAGTAGGAGCCGGACATCCAACTTCCAGACTACTCATTGCCGTCCACAATCCTGTACCTTTTTGCCCGGCTTTATCTAAAATCAAATCAACCAGTGCTTCTTTATTTTCTGGCAGACAATCAGATGATTTATGACATGTAGGTTTATAGCGTAAAACTTCAACCGTGATTTCCATTAAATAACTATCAAGAGGGCCAGTATTCCATTGCTCAAAAATATCAGCAATTTCATCAGGAGTTAACCCTAAACCAGATCGCAGCACATGATAAGCTTCACAGATAATTTGCATATCAGCATATTCAATACCATTGTGTACCATTTTTACATAATGGCCAGCACCCGCAGGACCAATATAAGCCGTACAAGGTTCACCTGCTTCAATAACCTGACCAGGCTGTGTTCTCTCAAGAGGTTTACCTGTTTCAGCATCTACTTTAGCTGCTATCGCTTCCCAGATTGGCTTAATTCTTGTCCACGCATAAGGCGAACCACTTGGCATTAACGAAGGACCAAATCTAGCCCCTACTTCGCCACCGGAAACTGCTGAAGAAAATAAGATAAAATTACTTTTATATTTTTTCTCTCTGGCAACAGTATCAACCCACAAACTGTTACCTGTATCAATCACAATATCATCAGGTTGAATACCTGCACCAATCAAACTCTCACAAACCTGATCAACAGGAGAACCCGCAGGTACAGACAAAACTATTAAATGTGGCGTTTTTAACCGGGAAAGTAACTCAGTATATGAAAAACAACCATGAACCCGGGGGGTATCTGATTGGTTTTCTAACTTATCTTGCTTTATGGCATCATTAACCTTTTGAATATCTAAATCAAACGCCGCTATGCTATAGCCATTATCAGCTAAATTAAGCACCAAATTTTTACCCATAACACCGAGGCCAATAAAGCCAACGTCGCACAAAACACTTTTTTGTGTCATACACTCAAACCCACATAATAAAATTGAAAATAATCTACCACCCTATTAACAAGTTCTGTTGAACAGTTAAAGTGGAAAATACCTATTTGCATTAGTTGCCGCTATTCTATCATGCAAAATGATCTAAATCATGCAAATCAAAGTAACCAACTATATAAGCCGCTTTTATTTAGTATTTATCCGTAATATAAAACAACAAATTTCATGGTTTGGTAATAAAGCGATCTTTTTACTTGCGATTTTCTGAAAATGATGTAATTTTACTACATAATGATTTTAGGGGTTCAACATGACAATTAGAGTAGGTATTAACGGATTTGGCCGAATAGGCCGTTTTGTATTTAGAGCTGCAGCTGAACGTGACGACATTGAAATTGTTGGTATCAATGATCTTATTGATGTTGACTATATGGCATATTTGCTGAAATATGACTCAACACACGGTCGATTCAATGGCACAGTTGAAGTAGTAGACGGAAATTTAGTTGTTAATGGTAAATCCGTTAGAGTTACCGCTGAACGTAATCCAGAAGACTTAAAGTGGAATGAAATCAAGGTTGATGTTGTTGTAGAGTCAACCGGTTTATTCTTAACAGATGAATCAGCACGTAAACATATTACTGCCGGCGCTAAACAAGTTGTCTTATCTGCTCCGTCTAAAGACGATACTCCAATGTTCGTTTCTGGGGTAAACCAATACACCTATGCTGGTCAAGATATCGTATCAAACGCATCTTGCACAACTAACTGCCTTGCTCCAATCGCTAAAGTACTTAACGATAACTGGGGAATTGCTAACGGTTTAATGACAACGGTACATGCTACAACGGCTACTCAACAAGCAGTTGATGCTCCTTCAGCCAAAGACTGGCGCGGTGGCAGAGGTGCTGGTCAAAATATTATTCCTTCATCAACTGGCGCTGCAAAGGCTGTTGGCAAGGTTATCCCTGAATTGAATGGTAAACTGACAGGTATGGCATTCCGCGTCCCTACCCCTAATGTTTCAGTCGTTGATTTAACCGTAAACCTTAAAACTAGCGCTAGCTACGAAGAAATTTGTGCCGCAATGAAGAAAGCGTCAGAAGGTGAATTAAAAGGTATTTTAGGTTATACCGAAGATGCCGTAGTTTCTAATGATTTTATCGGTGAAACTTGTACTTCTGTATTTGACGCAAGCGCAGGTATTGCATTAACTGATACCTTTGTAAAAATTGTCTCCTGGTACGACAATGAAATCGGTTATTCTAATAAAGTATTGGATTTAGTCGCTTACATTGCAGAATATGAAATCAGTCAATTGCTGTTGAAATCAGCTTAAAATTGTAAACAACCTAATTTCGACCTTTTATTATGTCAATTGGATTTAAATAGTTTTTGTAATAAAAGAACAAAAAAGTCAGGTTAAACCCTGACTTTTTTTTGTTAGTAACTTTAATACATTGTTAAAGCCAACGTTTAAGCTTTAATTATTTTATTCATAATCTACCGGCGGCGCTGATAATAAGCGAGCATGAACAGTAACTTCTTCTCTGTCATAATATAAATGTTTGGCATATAACTCATATTTAACTTTATACTTTGAAAATTCGTCTTTCATGGTTTGTAAATCTTTAATTACTTCCTGATATCTACCCTTCATCGGTAGTTTTAAATTGAACATAGCTTCTTTACAATAGCCTTTTAATAACCACTGTGCCATTAACCAGGCAACCCGATGCGGTTTTTCAATCATGTCGCAAACTAACCAGTAAACATTGTGTTTCATCGGTATATATTTAAAACCATCCATCATTAAATGTTTAACCTGACCTGTTTCCATTAATGATTCAGCCATGGGGCCATTATCAATTGCAGTAACCATCATGCCGCGACGCACTAGTTGATATGTCCAACCACCGGGGGCTGATCCCAAATCAACCGCTCTCAAACCTGATGTTAAACGTACATCCCATTCATCTTTAGGAATAAAATACAAAAATGCTTCATCAAGTTTTAGCGTAGAGCGACTAGGTGAAGCACTGGGAAACCTTAAACGAGGAATACCCATTACATGACTGGAATTATTATTAGCTAATGAATAGCCTAATATCATTTCTTGACCACTAAAAAATAACGCATGTAAAACAGCGCCATCATCATCACCTTGTGGGGTTAATATTTTACTTTTACGTAATCCCTGCCTTAACGGCACAGCTAATTTTCGGCAAAATTTAGTTAACGCTTTACCGTCGTTTGTATCCGCTGTTTCCATACGTAAATCAGCATACTGCCATTCATTACCTAAGGCTTCTACTATAGCCTCAACACGGTTGTAATCAGGTAATTCTACTTTTTCAGTTAAAGTGGCAAACCATTGGCGTGCAAAGATCAGGCGTTTTAGCGGCAACTTCTTCATCAGCGTTTCTGCATGTTCAGCTTGATGAAGATGAAAAAAGACGATACCTTCATTTTTATATAGTTCTAAATAACCATACATTTCATTCCACGATGCTTTTTCTTGAATTTCAGCGCCACATTCTTTTTCAAAACCGGGACGGCAATATAATACGATAGAGGTCATAACTTAGTTGTTCCAATTGTAGCGGTTTTACCCGCAAGCGCTAAAAGCAACCAGCCTAACGCAAATGATATACCGCCAAGGGGAGCTAATTTTCCAATGAGTGCAAAATCAAATATTGTCTTTACGTATAAACTACCGCTAAAGCATAAAATTCCGACCACAAAACTTATTGCGGCACTCACTAACCATTTAGCAGGACGACATATATACCAAACCAATGTCATTAATAACGCAAGCGTATGAATAAATTGATATTGCAGTGCCTTTGACAAAATTAATTGCGCATTAACAGACAAGCTTTGCCCCCCGTGAGCAAGCCAAGCGCCGAATAATACTGAAAAACAGCCGCTGATACCAACAAAAACCAGTAAAAACTTTATTATCTCATTTATTTTCATTGATAAAATCCGCCATATGCTTAACTGCACTTTCAATATGTTGCCCAAAAGTAAAACCTGATTTTACCCGTGGTTTAAAACTGTGATCCCCATCTTGCAAAAACTTCACCTGACACAACGGAGAAAAATCATACGTATTTATCTCTGTCTGATCACCTAAAGCATCGCGATCGCCCTGAATAATCAACAATGGTTTTTGCGTTTGCTGCAATGGTACTAATCTTAATTTTTCCGGCTTCTTTTGAGGATGAAACGGATAACCTAGACAAATCACTCCTTTTATCTTATCTAATAAGGAACTTACCAATACATTATTCTCCTCACTGATTTCTTCACTTACTTCCTCAGTTATACCTCCACTTGTGAGAACACTTAAGTCTTCAGCCGCAATAGTTGCAGCAACTCGCCCGCCCATAGATTTTCCACCAATAAAGACAGGCAATCCTTCCCGTTCATTCAACTTATTCAGTTGAATTAACACTGACTTGTAACAGATCAATAATTTAGGCATGCGATCTGGTGGCCGACGGGAACCTTCAATACGCCGTCTGTCCATATAATTAAAATTAAACCTTAATACGCTAATTTTATGAACATTTAATAATTCAGCTACCTGCTGCATAAAAGTATGCTCTAAATCAGCACCAGCACCATGCGCAAAAACAAAAATTGCTTTTGCATCCTGTACTTGATCAAATATTGTAAAAGGCGCTAACGCTTCAGAGACTTTATCTTGTGGTATTATTTTTTCAGACATTACTTAATTTGCCCATCCGATATGTTTTCTTCTTCATTACTGGCAGTCTCAAGCATCCAGTCCCTAAATGCTTCAATCTTGCCAATATCAACTTGTGATTCACGACAAACAGCATAATAAGAATTTTTACTGACCAGGACATCATTAAAAGGACAAACTAAGCGCCCCGAGTCAATATCAGGCTTAGCTAATACACTATAAGCTAAAGCAACGCCCTGACCGTAAATAGCTGCTTGCATAACCATTGTTGAATGACTGAATATTGGTCCATGGTTAACATTACCTCCCTTAACCCCTACTTGTTTAAACCACCGTTTCCAATCTTTACGGGACGTATCGTGTAATAAAGTATGTTGAGATAAATCTTTAACCTTTTCCAATGGTTTTTTGCCATTAAGCAATAAAGGTGAACAAACAGGAATAAGATACTCAGTATGTAATTTTTCCGCATGAATATTTGGCCAATGACCCCGACCATAATAAATGGCTACATCTACATCTTCTGTTAATGAATTTTCAGCTTGATCAACCGCTTTAATTCTTACATCAATTTCAGGATGTAAAAGATTAAAGGCATTTAATCGCGGAACCAGCCATTGAATAGCGAAGCTGGGCTGCATGCTTACCGTTATTGCGCCTTTAGCTCCACGGGCTAATAATTTTTCTGTCGCATCATGCAAAGCATTAAAAATATCTTTAATATCTAAAAAATAAGACTGCCCTTCTTCTGTTAATAATAAAGAACGGTTTTTCCGCATAAACAACTTAAGACCAAGATGCTCTTCTAATGATTTAATTTGATGGCTAATCGCCGCCTGAGTTACAAATAATTCCTCAGCAGCACGGGTAAAACTCAATTGCCTTGCAGAAGCTTCAAAAGCCCGTAAAGCGTTTAATGGCGGTAGTCTACTGGCCATCCTATATTTTCACCTCTTTAAAATCTGAATGATATTGTGATTAAAAACGCATAAAAAATCAAGAATACAGAATAACCATTATCCATTAGTTTTTCTAATGCTAAACATTATAAATAGTCATTTTAAATTTTACCAGTAATTGAGTATTATTTATCTCGTAGATGAAGGACAACATCTCAACCCCCAGGTACAGGTAATGGTAAAGTGTACCAAAAGGGATATAAACTGAATGTGACCCCTACCCGCATTCATATGAACGAGATAAAAGTCCTGAAAATTCTATAAGGATATTAACATTTTATTATAGGTACCATTATGACATTAACGAATAAAAAAACTAACGCTAAAAAATTATTTTCACTCTTACTCTTCACAATGACTGTATCAACTTCTGTTGATGCAACTGAATTGGTAAAAGTTGAAAAACTGAACAAAGTTGAATTTTCTGTAAATACAGAAATGAATCTGTCACAGTCAATTCAATTAATGCAAATAAGCATTAATTCAGTACAAAACACAGCAAAAACTTTGTTATCTAATCAAATTACAAATTTAGACAATAAATCTGCTGAAACGACAGAAAAAGCAACTTTACTTGCAGACTAATTACCTTTGAAAATAAGGTAATACAGTATAAAACGAATTTATATACTATTTGTTATACCCATTGTATTAATACCAACAGGAAGTGAGTTTCTCTAGGGCTAACTTCCAGAAAGTAATGTCTACAATTCCCCAAAGAAAAGCCAAAGTAAAATCGAGTAGGGTGAGGCTTTTGCCTCATCCCTCTCACAGAACCGTACGTACGGACCTCGTATACGGCTCATGCATT
>JABSOJ010000206.1 GCA_013216005.1 Alteromonadaceae bacterium
GTTGCTCAGCAAGCTGGTTTAAATCGTGAAAGTATGTATAAGACTTTTAACGGTAAAACTCAGCCCAAATGGGATACAATAGTACGCGTATTGAAAACATTACACGTTAACTTGTCTTTTGCTTAATATTTGCTGGTTTCCTAATAATTTCCAATTAATGTGAATAGCCTGGTAAATGACCCAAATTGGTTAAAATCAGGCGTCGCTTCTTTTAATTTTTCTTCTGAATCCCTGAAGTGTTTCCAGAAACATAAAATTTACGGAGACCTTTATGTATAAAGTTTTTAATCATACAAAAATCGTAACCCTATAGGTTCCAAATTAAAAGAGGCTTTTTGATTTATTTCCAATCCCTTGCACCAAATTAGTTCACAAGCACCCAGATAGCTCAAACAAGATCAACCAACAAAACCTAACACGCTGAATTTACAGCATTTAATAACATTAAAATCACGGCTTAATTTTTGCTCCATCACTAAGTAATGTAATTATTGTTAGAAATGTGAAAAATTTATGCTCTTTGGTCGTAAAAACAAAAAACCTATCGTGATCCCCAGTAAAAAAGTTGCAGAGTGGAAATATACCACTTGTAACTACTGTTCTACGGGTTGCTCTATTGAAATAGGTTTGAACGAAGATAAAAAAATAGTCACTACCCGGGGACATGCTGGTGCCGATGTTAACCGTGGTAAATTATGTATCAAAGGTTTGCTTGAGCATGAATTATTTGACAGTCCTGGTCGTGGTAGTGAGCCGTTAATTAGATCTAAACATTACGACCCTTTTGAAAAAACCTACTGGGATAATGCTTTAGATACTACCGCACAAAAAATTAAAGCAATTCAGAAAAAATACGGTAAAGATTCCTTCGCCATTGTTTCAACCGGACAGCTGATGACTGAAGAATTTTATACTTTAGGTAAATTAACCCGAGGTTGCATCGGCACTAATAATTATGATGGTAATACAACTTTATGTATGGCGTCTGCGGTAAGTGGTTATAAACGCTCTTTTGGCTCAGACGGTCCTCCGGGTTGTTATGATGACTTTGAACATACGCATTGTTTTATGGCGTTTGGATCTAACTTACCTGAACAACACCCCATTATTTACTGGCGCTTAAAAGAAGCGTTGGAAAAACGTAAATTTCCATTGATCGTCGTAGACCCGCGCGTGACCATGTTAGCGCAATTTGCTGATATTCATTTACCGATCACTCCCGGAACCGATTGTGTATTAATCAATGCCATGATGCACGTCATCATTAATGAAAACTTGCAAGATCAAGCTTATATCGATGCTCATACTCAAGGTTTCGATGAAGTTCGTCAAATAGTTAAAGATTATGATCCTAAATCTGCACAGCATATTTGTGGTATAGACGAAGATACCATTCGTACTGTCGCCAGAATTTATGCCAAAGCGCCTGCTGCAATGAGCATTTGGACCATGGGCATTAATCAGTCAACTCATGGATCTGATGGTGTAGTTAACATCAATAATTTAAACCTGATCACCGGCAATATAGGTAAACCGGGTGGTACAAGTTTATCAATTACGGGTCAGTGTAATGCGATGGGTACGAGAGAATGGTCTTCTTGTTCAGGTTTACCTGGCTATCGATATCTGGAAAATGAAGCGGATCGTAAAGAAATAGCTGACTATTGGGGTATAGATCCGGAATTTTTCCCTAAAAAACGAGGATTAGCAGAGACAGATATCTTTCCGGCAATTGAAACGGGTGAAATTAAAGGACTTTGGATAGTAGCAACAAACCCGATGACTTCAATGGCAAACACTGCCCGTATTCGCAAAGCTTTAGAAAAATTAGATTTTTTAGTAGTACAGGACGTTTATGAAGACGTTGAAACCAATCAATATTCCCACGTTTATTTCCCTGCTTCCGTTTGGGCAGAAAAAGAAGGCTGTCATACCAATACAGAGCGTCGCGTTAATTTAATCGCTAATGTGCTACCGCCCTACGCAAATTCCAAACCGGATTTATGGATTTTTAATCAGTTAGCCAAACGTTTCGAGAATGGCAACATCATTAAGTTTCCAGAAAAAGCTGAAGACGTATTTAATGAAATGAAATTCTTGTCGAAAGGCAAAGAGAGAAATTTAGATATTTCAGGCATGACATATCAAAAAATAATCGATGCTAAAGGTATTCAATGGCCTTACCGTGAAGGTGATGAAGGACCTGATGGTAAAAACTTGAAAGGACAAGCCCGACTTTATACCGATGGCAAATTCCCGACTAAAAATGGTCGTGCAAACTTATTGCCTGTTCGTTTTTATAATAACAACGAACAACCTTGCAAGGAATACCCGTTCTGGCTGAACAGTGGTCGTGTAGTTGAACATTTTCATACCCGTACCCGTACCGGAAAAATAGGCAATTGTAATAAATTCAGCCCCACTGCTTACATGGAAATGAATCCTGATGCGGCAAAAGCGTTAGGTGTTGAACATATGACTTATGTGCGACTTACCAGTCGTCGGGGTGATGCAGTTGTGTTGGTACAACTTACACACAGAGTGCCGCGCAACATGGTTTTTGTGCCATTTCATTATCATGATTGTGTAAACAGATTAACCCTTGGCTTGCTCGACCCGCATTCCCGTCAACCCGCATTTAAACAATGTTCAGTACGCATTGAATTGGTTGATCAGGATGAAGCAGCCCGTCTTAACGTTGAACGAAGAACATTTTAATACCAATACAATTACGTTGGTATGAGGTAAAGATTTATGATGAACCAAGAATTAACAAACAAAGACGAAATACTTTCTGGCGTACAAAGTTATGATCCAGCAAGAGACAGCATAAACGTTGAAAACAGCACAGCTAGTGTGTCCCAAACAAATGCATCTAAAATTAATACATCTAAAACTAATGCATCTAAAACTAATGCATCTAAAACTAATGCATCTAAAACTAATACATCTAAAACAAATACATCTAAAACAAAAACAAGATCAAATCACTGGGAAATTCGCACTGAAGAACAAGATTATGCCTTTTTGCCGGATCAACCCATTAAAGATAAAAACCGCTACGGTAAACCTATCGATTTAATTGATATTACCGATATTACTGACAATAAAAAACCAGACCGTTCTCTGTTTATTAATGGCAACCCTGAGATCGGTAGTAATCCCGACCGTAATAAACAACATGGCTTTTTCTTTACCGCCGATAACTGCATCGGTTGTCATGCGTGTGAATCTGCTTGTTCTGAAAAAAATGACAACCCTGCTCATTTATCTTTCCGTTCGGTCGGTTATGTTGAAGGTGGATCTTATCCCGATTATAAGCGAATGAATATTTCTATGGCTTGTAACCATTGTGATGATCCTGTGTGCTTAAAAGGCTGCCCTACGCGCGCCTACACCAAACATGCAGAATATGGTGCGGTATTACAAGATCCTGAAACTTGTTTTGGTTGTGGTTATTGTACCTGGGTATGTCCGTATAACGCACCGCAATTAGATCCGGTAAAAGGTCAGGTATCTAAGTGTAATATGTGTGTTGACCGTTTAGAAGTTGGTTTAAAGCCTGCCTGTGTTTCTGCCTGTGTCGGCAATGCATTAGATTTTGGTGTTATTGAAAACACACCGGAAAATCGTGAACAATGTAAAACGAGTATTCCGGGCTTTCCTGATCCTGAAATCACTCAACCGAACATTCGTTTTCAACAAACCAAAACTTTACCTATTGAAATGACCAGAACTGATTCTATGCCTGTGAAATATCATAAGGATGCTAAAGGTAACTACAAACCCATTATTGATCAAAAACAAGGTAAAGCCAAACATTGGAATTTCAGCAAGCTGAATAGCCGTGAAAATCCTCTGGTATTATTTACGTTGTTTGCCCAAGCCGCATTAGGATTATTTTTTATCACATTCTTGGGTGCTTTATTCGGACTGGAATCACTGACAAGTTTTGCCAATTCAGACATGTTTTTGCCCTTTATAATAACATCATTAGGAATGACAACATTTGCCTTACTGATGAGTGTTACTCATCTGGGTAAACCAATGCGCTTTTATCGTGGGTTTAATAACCTGAGATATTCGCCAATGGCAAGAGAAGGTTTCGGTTTAGCATTATTCTCAGCCGGTTGTGGATTAACAGCACTGTTTTCAATGCCTGGCAACCAATGGTTAGTTGAGTTTTTATCAAGTAACTTAGCACTTAATTTAGTTACATTAACTGAAGGTTTGCCTTTGGCTGCCTTAGTTACTGGTGCTGGTGTTTTTACTGTTATCGGCGGTGCGGGTGGTTTATTTTATATGAACAAATGTTACCAGATTAAAGCCCGTCCTTTCTGGCACCATATACAAACCGCAACATCGTTTGTTGGTAACAGCTTGGCTTTAGGTGCCTTTGTTGGTGGTGTGTTGGTTATCTCAACATTAATTTACTCGCAAACTTCTGCTGAGCTTATTACCCAGGCAACGCTGGTATTTACTGGTGTATTTATTATCGGCATGATAATCGAAGCCTTAGGTTTAATTAAACACAATAATGATTTAAATCGCAGTGAAAACGAAGGTGGTGCCGCTCATTACATTCAATGTACGACCTTTGGTAAAACCTACTTATTCCGCAACTGGTTATTAGCGGTTAACATAATTTTTGCAATAACATTACTGGGCTTGAATCTAGCCGGTTTTAATGACACTTCTTTGTTATTCGTGTGGCTGGTACTTGCATTAATCAACTGCTTTACCTCTGCTATTGGCCGTGCTTTGTTCTATATTTTAGTTATTCCAACAACAATGCCCGGCGCATTCTTCTGGAAAAACAAAGCTTTTGAACAACACGCACGTGATATTGGTTTAGCGGATAATCCGGCTACAGGTGTGGCACCTTTAGCCCATTAGCCATTAGCGACAAACCATAACAACTGTTTTTATTAAACATTTCATTGTGGCTCTGTTCCATAATACTGTTGTCCCTCGATGAATCCCCTATTTTTAAAGGGTTAGGCGATAAATTGGTTTTTTAACGAGAATTAGTCACAGAGTCCTAGATATAAGGGTTGAGTTTAATTCCATTTGAAGGGACAACAATTATCTACAACAGAGCCTTCATTGTGTAGGATGGGTTTAACCCATCAAAAAAATGTTTTTATCAAGTAGCTAAATCGTTAAATAACCACCAAATGTGATGGGTTACGCCGTTGGCTAACCCATCCTACCTGCTAAGAACCAATTATCAGGGACATAGCCAATGGCATTTAATCGAACAGGTATTTAACTTCATGATGGAAATTGAAAATTAATTATCAATTTCCCTATCCCTTTCATTTTTGCTATATTTTGATAGTATAAATAATCACTTAAAAATAATAATTTATTGAACATCATATGAAACAACTTTTTTTTATACTGTTAGCCGTATGCTTGCCCAGCATAGCATTCGCTTCAGAGACTGCTCACCAGACAATAGATCTCACCAGTCACTGGATTGGTTATACTGCCATTGCTATTTTCGTTTTGGCTTATAGCTTAGTTATTTTAGAAGAAAAATTACACTTACGAAAATCTAAACCGGTATTGTTTGCCGCCGGACTTATTTGGATCCTCATCGCCGCCTATTACAGCTCTCGTGGTATGCCAGAGGCTGCAACTGTAGCGATAAGACATAACTTCCTTGAATATACTGAGCTATTTTTCTTCTTACTTGTCGCAATGACCTATGTTAATTCCATGCTGGAGCGCAATGTTTTTGAAGCTTTACGTGACTGGTTAGTGGCAAAAGGTTTCAGCTATCGAGCTTTATTTTGGCTAACGGGTATTTTAGCTTTCTTTATTTCACCTATTGCGGATAACTTAACCACCGCATTAATTATGTGTGCCGTTGTTTTAACGGTAGGAAAAGACGAACCTAAATTTATCGCGTTAAGTTGTATTAATATTGTCGTTGCGGCAAATGCCGGTGGTGCCTTTAGTCCATTTGGCGATATTACGACTTTAATGGTTTGGCAAAAAGGAATTGTGCAATTCAGTGAATTTTTCAACTTATTTATTCCGTCCGTCGTTAATTACCTTGTTCCCGCCTTCATTATGCAATTTGCTCTTCCAACAGGAAACCCAAGCACGCATTCAAGTGAAATAACCCCAATTAAGAAAGGCGGTTTAATCATTGTCGGTTTGTTTATTTTAACAATAATCACCGCAGTTTCTTTTTATAATTTTCTACACTTACCACCAGTCTACGGCATGATGATGGGCTTGGCTTATCTTAAATTATTTGGCTACTACCTCCGTAGAGCGGGCAGAAAAGCAGTCATTAAATCAAACTCTCAGGCCCATAATACGACTATAGATGAATTCGATATTTTTCAAAACATAGCCAAAGCAGAGTGGGATACTTTATTCTTCTTCTATGGCGTTATTTTAGCCGTAGGTGGTTTAGGCTTTATCGGTTATTTAAGTATGGTGTCAGAATTCATGTATGGTGAATTAGGCGCGACAACTGCCAATATTTTAGTGGGCATTTTATCAGCCCTTGTTGATAATATTCCGGTAATGTTCGCGGTATTAACCATGAACCCGGAAATGTCACATAACCAATGGTTATTGGTTACCTTAACGGCGGGTGTTGGTGGTAGTTTATTATCGATAGGCTCTGCGGCAGGTGTTGCGCTAATGGGTCAGGCCCGTGGTTATTATACTTTCTTCAGTCATTTAAAATGGTGTCCTGTTATTGGCTTAGGTTATGCGGCCAGTATTTATGTTCATTTTTTAATTAATGGCTAAACTTAAACGTCATTTGTCAAAGACCTTCAAATAAATTTAAAGGTCTTTTTTTTACCAACTTTTTAAACGATTAATGTAACTTGTCACCCCGCGATTTAATCTCACCATTTTGGCTAATATCAATTTGATAGGGTGTCGCATAAACATCATAGGCCTTAAAAATTCGATTATCGTTATCAAATATCAAGGGAAATTTAAGCGCAAATTTCTGTGCAAACTGCTCGACTAACGCTTCGCTAATATAGTAAGAATTCACAATTCCTAACCATTGACGTTGAGGTTGCTTCGTTACCAGACGATTCAATTGTTCCAGCTTTTGTTCACAATCAGGAAACTGTGGCATCGGGCAGAGCGCATCAATAAAGATGATGCTAAGCGACTGTTCATTTGTTAGCCCGGCAAGTGAAGCTGGTAACGAAAACGGTTTACCCGTCAAAGTTATCAGTTCAAATTGAGGTGCATTATCACCTTTACGAGGTCTAACTAACTTCACCTGTTGAATCAATTTATCACCTTCTTTAAAAGATGTTAAATCAAACAAGTTACCCGTACTTTCGACGATTACATCTTTCGTACTCAGCCCCCCACTTTTAATAACTTGAATTAATGGTGGCTTCGGCGAAGACTCTTTATCAATGTACTCTTTATCAATGTACTCTTTATCAATGTACTCTTTATCAATGTACTCTTTATCAATGTATTCTTTAGGCTATGTTCCATAATGCTGTTGTCCCCCATATGCAGCAGCCAATATTTGCTGCTTATCTAGCTTTGCGTTACTTT
>JABSOJ010000207.1 GCA_013216005.1 Alteromonadaceae bacterium
CACAGAGTCCTAGATATAAGGGTTGAGTTTAATTCCATTTGAAGGGACAACAATTATCTACAACAGAGCCACCAATTAAGTGCTGCTATAATAGTTGTAGGATAGGTTTGCCAACGGCGTAACCCATCACTTTGTAGAACGCAACTATCTGATAATATTCTTTAAAGCTGGTGTTTTGATGGGTTACGCCTTCGGCTAACCCATCCTACGCGCTGAAATCTTGAGTTGACAATTAAATGCCGATAAAACAATGGATTATGGGCATAGCAACACTTAAGCTGCACATAGCCATTAACCATGCTTGTCGTGCTTCATTACCTGACAGAGATTGGATAGCAACACATAATGATCGTGGCACAAAATCCCTTGCCAAGACCAAATTTCGAACTCGAACAAATTATTGAGGCGTTTTTAAATAAAAAAAGCGAAGCTAAATTAATAGCTTCGCTTTTGTAGATAACACCTTTTTACTTAAAGGTTTAGTTAAACGTTTACTTAAGCGTTTACTTTAACATTAATTGCTTTATAACGATCCTAAGAAAGCTAACAGCGCCGCTTTATCTGCCGCATTAAGACTTTGATAAGCCACTTTAGAAGCTTCACCTTCACCACCGTGCCATAACACCGCTTCCTCAATAGTACGGGCACGACCATCATGCAAATAACTGGCATCAGGGGTACAAATTTCACCACCTTGCTGTCCTGTCGGATTAGTTAAACCACCAGTAACACAAGCCGATAATCCTAACCCCCACAGTGGAGTAGTACGCCATTCAGCACCTGTTGCTTCACCTTCACCTAAGTTATCGGCTAAACCTGCCCCCATATCATGGAGTAATAAATCAGTAAACGGGTGAATAGTTTGATTTCGTAATTCTGCAAACTGAGCAAATTCACTCGTTTGCATATTGTCACGGTGACAACTTTCACAGCCAATTTCATTAAACTTAGCTTCACCTAGTATCACATCCGCATTATCCAGATCACGTTGAGGACGAACGCCCAATAAGGCAATATACTTCACTAAATTATTAAGATTTTCATCTGAAATTTCACTGCCAGCAGTGTTGCCACAAGTCGTTTGAGCCGAACCACAATCAGGGTTTGGTAACACGGAAGTCATCACCCCAATGTCGGTATTCAAAGCGGCCGCAACTTGATGTTTAATACTTGATGTGCCTGCCTTATAACCAAAACGACCTAAACGAGTTTGACCCGTTACCGGATCTGTAGACAACTGTGCTTTACCAGATATACCATCACCGTTAGCATCATTAACATCTTCACGCGCTAAAATAGTCATTTCACTGAGCGCTTCCAGCAATCCTAAACCAACCAATTGTGGCGCTAAACGTGCTGAGAACAATGCCGGGGCACCATTAGAAAACGCGTAGTTAGGTGAACGTAAACCGTTGTTTTCTGTCCACGACGCTATCGATACAGTACCTTCCCCTAATGCCGGGTCAATACCAATATTGTTTGGTTGCAATATCGAACCAATTTGTGCATCAGCCTGACCATCTGCACCCGCAACTTTAAATACCCATTTATCAAGTGGCAAACCAATGTCAGCTACAGAAGCACGACCATTACGTTCGTGACAGCTTGAACAAGAGGTATTCACATAGTGAGTACCCGCTTTTGCTGCCAATTCATTAAACACACCATTTGCGCTACTTTCATCATGTTGACCCGTTTCAAAATCGGTATGATGAACACGACGACCCAAGACAAAAGATTGTCCGTTAACGTTAGATAAGTTAGTCGACATTTGCATAAAATGATTATCCGGCTCAGCGGTATAATTATAAGGCAATGTAGTTTTACCACCTAACCAACCACTTTCTGCGATCGGGTAAGAATCTTCACGCTCTGAGGAAGAGTCAGCAAAGTCTCCTACCGTTTTCCAGGGCACCAAACCTTGACCAACAATATAAAGATATGTTGTACCATAGTAATTATTACGGCCTTCCGGAACAGCATCTAAAAATTGACTCACTTCAAGTTCCATACGTTGCCCGACAGCCAATGGCAATAAACCGTCAGAAGCAGACCAATTTAGCGGACGATAATCAGAAATGATTAATTGATATCGATATTGATCACCAAACTCACTGATCTTATTAAAGTTATGATCATAACTACCGTTATCTAATTCAACAACAGCACCACCACCAAAGTAATTACCATGATATTCAGCAACCGTACCTAAACCGCGATACCAGGCTCTAAACTCTCTAGCGCCCAACTTCCATTCGGTAATAAAAGTTATTTCTATCGTAGAACCACCTTTAGCTACATAATCAACGAATTCAAATTGTGCGGTACGGTGAGTCCAATAATGACTTAAATAATGATCATAAACTTGGAAATGATCTTCTTTAGCATGACGGTCACGACCACGATCAGCAAAGCGTGTAACTAAAGCATCACCACGATCGAACAATATTGCCTGTTCTAACGTTGTGCTGCTGCTGAACAAAGGCACAATACTGCCAGTACCATATTCAACTGTCCACCAAACACCACCGGCTCCCTGACCATTAGTTTGTCCCGCGGTGGTATCATTTGCATAGAAATATAATGGGCGACCATTATAAGTAGCTTGCAATGCACCATCGTTACGCGTAATTGTGCCTAAACTACCAACACCCGTAGCAAAACCGTCAGTTACTAACACTGGCGGCCACGAAACCGCACAACCGTCATTACAGTTACTACCACCGCCTGAATCGTTATCAAAAACATATAGGCTATGACCCGGATTACTAGAGTCTGCGCCACCCACTAATATTTCGTTAGCTGAGGCAACCTCAATAGTATCGGCAATCACTTCACAACCGACAGAATCAACTGTCGCACCTGACGTTGTATTTGGACATTGATCTTGCACATCCGGCACACCATCACTATCAGTGTCAGTTGTATCAACAGGGCAACCCACATCATCAACTTCTACGCCATTCGCGGTATCCGAACATTGATCAATATTATCATTAACACCATCATTATCTGCATCACCAACAACCACCTCTGCAAAAGTATATGATGCCCAAACTGAATCTTTTACTGAACCATCGTCATCCAAATAGGTGAAGTTATACTCAATATAATCGCCTTGATTTAAACCTGATAACGTTTTGATATTACCGTTAGCGTTATGAGTCATTCGGAAATTTTGTTGACCGGCACCATTTAAGGTGTAATGAACATCAGCCCAGCCATTCACATTAACAAAGAAATCAATGCTATCTGCTGAAGTGGCGGTTATACCAAATTTCTCAGCAACTACCGCACAACCAACCGCATCAACCGCAGTATTCGCCGGTGTTCCTAAACATTGATCAATAGCATCATCGACACCGTCATTATCTGCATCAATAATTACCGCACAACCAACCGAATCAACCACAGTATTCGCCGGTGTTCCTAAACATTGATCAATAGCATCATCGACACCGTCATTATCGGCATCAATAACTACTGCACAACCAACTGCATCAACCACGGTATTCGCCGGTGTTCCTGAACATTGATCAATAGCATCATCGACGCCGTCATTATCAGAATCGGCAGCAACTACACCTGCAAAGGTATAGGTTATCCAGGCAGAGGTTTTAACAGAACTGTCATCGTCCAGATAAGTAAAGGAATAATCAATAGAATCACCATTAGTGAGACCTGACAACGCTTTAACATTGCTGGAACCGGTGTTTGTCATACGGAAATTTTGTTGACCAGCGCCGTTTAAAATATAATGTACATCCGCCCAACCACTCACGTTAACAACAAAATTAATACTGCTTGCTGAAGTAACGTCTACAGAAAATTTACTGGTGACAATGGCACAACCTGTTGCATCTACCATCACACCTTCTGCTGTACCTAAACATTGATCAATATCATCGGTAACGCCATCGTTATCTGCATCAACAGGTGGAACAATAATGGCACAACCTGTTGCATCTACGCTCACACCTTCTGCTGTACCTAAACATTGATCAATATCGTCAGTCACACCATCATTGTCGGCATCTACAACCACACCAGATGCTAACTCAATGTTGATCCAGTTAAGATTAAAGTTGCCGCTATTTGAAGTAACTGTAATGGTATGATCACCAGCCGAAACGGTAATACTGCCCAGATTGTGACTTTCGAAATTCTGCCAGCCTCCGGTATTGGCAACGTTGTCACTAGCAACTAATTGACCATCAACACTCAATGAATAACTTCCGTTCGTTGCTGTGGCTACACGCGTAATAATGTCATAGGTTCCTGCGCCAAGCTCAACCGTATACTCAAGCCATTCCCCACTTTCTATCCAACCAACATTATAACCACCATCGGTATCTGTCGTTACTTCAATATCAACGGCATCACTGCGATAAGCACCACCAATGTTATTCGCGGTAGTATCAGAAAAATTGCTGTAATCTTCTGCCTGAATCAGGACACTTTCTACGACTATTACCGGACAACCATTAACATCTACGGTCACACCAGTAGGTGTATCAGGGCAAAGATCATTTGAATCGTTCACTCCGTCATTATCGGTATCAAGTTCAACAATAATTTCACAACCGTTTGCGTCTACTGTTGCTCCTGCGGGTGTGTTAGGACAATTATCATCATTATCATCAACACCATCGCCGTCTGAGTCCGTGATAATAACATCACCACCACCCGTCCAGACAATATCGTCAATCGCCATTTGGAAAGGACCAGTAGGTAACTGAGCATCAATACTAGCGATATAAAACATGCCTTCCAGAGATTGCATCGCAATTAGCCCCCCCTGTATGTCAGCAACAGGAATGGTTGCGGTTGCCCAATCACCATCACGCACTAAACCAAAAGTTGTGGTATTGGCGGGAAACTCAACCCAATATTGATTGGTATACGAATCAGCAATGCCTATTTTAAACGGGACATCTGCCGGAATTTTTATTTTAAAGCTCAATTCGCCATTATCAGCAAAATTACTGAGATCCCTTACTTGACGTGTTTGAATACCACCACCAAACCATTCATTTGATGAGGTATAGTTCCAGGCAATAACATTGTCGCCTTCCACTGGCGTAATATTGCCATCGGTTACAGTGTTTTGGTTCCAGACATAAATATCAGAGCTTTGACCAGCCTCTAATTTATTATTTGTTGGTGTATTGTCCGTAAAAATACCAAAGGTACCCGCTTCAGGCTGAGTTTGATTGCCAATAAAGACCTCACCTTGTCCATCTAATTCGTAAATACGAACATAATCTACGTACATTTTTGCCGGTTTTGCAGCAGTTACTTGGTTATTAGTTGCCGCATCAGTAAAATTACCACCAACCGCTAAATTGAGTAATAAATAGAATGGTGCCTGAAATTCATTAGATTCTTCTGAAATAGTGAATGGTGCATCGTACATATCAATTTCGACACCGTTGTCTTCAACGGTAAAACGAATTTGAGTGTCGGTCCAATAAGTACGGTAAGTAACAAATCGATTAGTTAATGGTGTACTGGACACATGTGCATTATCGTTCTGCCATGCTGTACTAGCGGCACATGTTGGGTTGCCTTCACTACAAGCTGCCGGTGTATAAAAAATTAAATTAGAGCCTACATAACTGTTGATATCGGCACCAGGAAAACCAGCATCAGCACGTGCTTGAGCGCTATGACCCATTTCCATCATATCGATTTCGCCTTTGGCAGGCCAAGATTGCGTAGTGGTACCTAACATCCATGCTGCTGGCCACAAGCCAATGCCAACATCAGGTATTTGCATACGCACTTCAATCATGCCGTATTTCACCGCAATTTTATTACTACTTTCCACTTTACCTGAAGTAAAAGCATAACCATTACTGGCTTCATCACGCGCCGTTAATACCAGTGCTTTATTACCTGATTCACCCGGCACATCTTCAATGCTAACACTACTCTCGCTATACCATTGTAATTCTTGATTACCCCAACCACATAAACCTTTATCACAACCATCACCAACATCTACATGCCAATTGTTACTATTAAGTTGGTTAAAATTATCTTCCCAAATAAGATCACCAACGGCCGCATTTGCTTGACTCACCGAGAGCAAAAATAAGCCGGCAAGCCCCCCTGACATACTCTTTATTTGGTTTGAACTTTTTGTACTCACTATGTTTACCCCTCATATTCACTATTTGATTTTTTAATTGTTATTCAGTTATTTGTAGGAATAACATCCTTATTATTTACATCCATACACAGTTTGAGTGTGAGTAATTTAATGTACTCATACCTTATAGGTAGTGCTTTTAATTACTATTTTGGAAGCGCTTCCAGCCCTCTTGCTTGTTGGAATGAAAGCGCTTCCATTGGTAATAATAATAATAGGGTAAGATTAAAAAACAATCAACGCTTAAATTTAAAATTTGCTAAAACGTCTTAATTTTACTCTTTGGAATTCATGCGGTAACAGTGAAACAACAAATATAAGTAACTCCCTGCATCACGGTAAACACGCAAAGTCACCCTTTTAACTCATCTATAACTAACAATCCTAAACAATATAAGTAATGATTAAATGTGATTATATTTTCGACAACTTTAAAGGTGTAACTACCATAGACAATAAAAAGGACGCAGGGATTTAGCCTTTTCTATTTCTACAATACAACCAAACAATAAAGGTATTAAGATGTTATTTATGATTGGAATAGAAAAACCAACAACAGACCAAATGGCATTTGGCGCAGTCGTTCCTGTATTCTCTGATTTAGGTTATGGTTGTCATTCAGCGGCCGACGAAGAAGCCGACATTTTAAAAAATACAAAAACCGCTATTTTAGAAATGGCAGAAGAATTATTGAATGATGGACTACTGTTAAGTGAATTAGATCAAGGTTATAAAGATTACAGCAACGAATACCCAGAGTTTAAACGTTGGATAGCATTAGAGGTAGATATCGAAACATTTAAGCCTGTTCAGCATCGATTAAATATCACGCTACCCAAACCACAACTCATTAGAATTGATGATTTTGTCTCTTGCCACAAAGAATATAAAGATCGTTCTGTTTTTTATCTATTGCTGCCAGTAAGTTAATGCAATCCAGTTAATTTTTGGTGAACAAATGTATTGCAACTTAATAATCCACTCGATCAATTAATGGTTTTCCTCTATAGCTTGGCAAATATAGGGAACCGTAACGTTCGAAATCATCAACATGATAGGGCAGATATTCATCCAAAAAATGTTGAGTAAATCCTTGTAGAAACTCTAAGTTATTTAAAATTTGCTCCCTAGTAAATCCATGTCTGTTGCTTAATCTCGCCCGCAGCTTCCAGATTCGTTGCACGGGATCAGGATGTGAGCCTTTTACCAACCCATCTGTAGGACTTATGTAGTCAGTTATTGATTTAGACACGTCAAAGTACATTAGAACCAAAAACGCTGCATTAGCTAATTGCTCCCGCAATGCGGTATTACCTTTAATATTCGTAACTACTCAGCAGGGGTAAAAATATTTGGAAGCATACCGTTCAATAACAACGCTAAAGCAGTGGATGCACTAACC
>JABSOJ010000019.1 GCA_013216005.1 Alteromonadaceae bacterium
GTTACTTATCGTGGATTTTTTTCTTCTGAATGTCCATTACAAGATGCCTTAACCTGGTATGATAATCTAAAGAACACGCCCATTAACTATGAATATAACCCTTTGTGTCGTAGTTGGTTAGTTAATCTTGGTGAGCAGAAATATTGGTACGCTTCAGTTAGTCACCACTTAGCGATAGACGGTTTGGGTTATATTCATTTGACCAATAAAATTGCAGAATATTACAATGCACACCCTTCGAATAAGAATGAAAGTTATGGTGCTGATTGGCAAGTTGTGAGCGAGAAAGATCAAAAATATGTAAATAGTCAGCTATATATCAGAGATAAAGCGTATTGGCGTACACATTGTAGTTTAGTAGGAGATAATTTACTCCATCCCTATTACCGAAATCAGTATCATCAGTAGAATAACGCGCCAGTAGCTAAGTATGTTATTAATATCTCACGAGATGAGTTTTGTGAGATAGAGCTTTTTGCTAAACAACAGGACGTAAGTGTTCCTCAGATGTCTCTGGGGATGTTAGCCGTTTATTTTACTGCCGCTTATAAATCAGCAGAGTATTAGCTTTGGAGTGGCTAGTTATAACCGACGCAATCATGTATCAAAAATGATGTTAGGTGCTTTTGCCGGAGTGAAACCACTTGTTTTAGGTGTGAAGCCCAGTAATACTTTCGCTGAATTAATGACTGAGATCTCACAATTACAAAAATCAAATTTTAGACATCAACGCTACCCCTTAAGTCAGGGCGGGATTATGCTTTGTATATATATTGTTCATTTAACATTTTAGATTTTGTTTCATTACCTTGAATTAATTTAATAATGATTAATTTTACTTTGAATACACATTGTTTGTTCAAAATACATACAAATACAATAGTATAATCCCGCCCTGCCCCTTAAGTCAGATTGTTCACGATTTATCTTTGTCAGGAAGAGGTAAGTCAGTATTTGAAATTATGTTTAATTATATACCTACGGGAAGCAAAGCATTTATACCTATTAATGAATATTCAGAGGTTACTTATGTTAGATCTAATAATCAAAATACACCGTTAGAAATTTCTGTTTGGGATGATGGCGTTCATCATGTTGAAATGCAGCTGGGATACGATGTAGTTTATTTTAACGAGAAAGAAATTGAATTAATGACAGCCAGGTTTGAATATTTGCTGATGGTGTTACGTGATAAACCTGACCAATTAGTGAGTGAAGTTTCCATTTTATCTGAGTCAGAAATACATCAACAACTAGTACAGTGGAATGATACTGCTGCCGATTATCCGATAGACAAATGTATTCATGAGCTCTTTGAAGCACAGGTTGAACAAACCCCGGATGCGATTGCGGTGTCTTTGAAAACGAGGCGCTTAGCTATAGCGAATTAAACGCTAAGGCAAATCAGTTAGCACATTATTTGATTGAAGAAAAAGAGGTCACGCCCGATACGTTAGTGGGTCTGTGTGTTGAGCGCTCACTCGATATGGTAGTGGGTATTATGGCTATTCTTAAGGCCGGGGGCGCTTATGTGCCACTAGATCCGGATTATCCTCAAGCGCGTCTTGAGTATATGCTTGAGGATGCCAAGCTTGATACGGTGTTAACACAACGTCAGCTGGCGGATAAAGTCCCAGTGACAACTAAGCAAGCCTTGTATCTTAATGATGAGTTTATACTTGATAGGCTGGCTCAGTATTCAACCCGCAATATCAACCTAAACGAATCAGGGCTGACCTAGGCTGCATAAAGGTAATATTTCGACAGCCTAGGTCATGCCTATTTTGTGACACAAGATAATATTTGGGCAAATTATCTGAGTAAACAAAATCATACGAACCCTGCGGTTTGCATAGATGATTCAGTGCAAGAGAACCATTCATCGAATATCATCTGAAACAGATGAATTGCTTGTTAAGTCTATTTCTGATATCGTCCAAAAACAAAATGCTCTGAGCAAGCGACACTTGTAACAACCTTAACAAATTTGTTGATGAAAAATATCCGTCATGATAACCCGCCTATATAGGGTGTTTTCAGGAAATATGGCCCATACAACAGACCAGTTGCATGCGTTGAATACCGTTAAAGTAGTAAAAATAAACAGTCCGATACCGCAGCTA
Source organism: Alteromonadaceae bacterium (assembly GCA_013216005.1). GTDB lineage: Bacteria > Pseudomonadota > Gammaproteobacteria > Enterobacterales > Alteromonadaceae > JABSOI01. The sequence continues at coordinate 2,124 of JABSOJ010000019.1, forward strand.
TTGAAGCGATGATAAATATTTGTGATATTTTTACCCTGTTGGCAAAAATACAGGGATACCAGTAGACAGGTTGCTGAATACAATACAGTGAAACGTTAAAAGCTGATAAACAGTTATTATTTTTTTGCCGTTTTATTGTATCACCAGACAGGAAATAACTGAGATTCACTGGTAAGCTAATGCTGAATTTTTAATGAAAGATCAGCTAATGTACAATGATTTTTTTTGTCTGTAATAGCTTGTTCTTAAAATATGGTCCGTAAAAGATTGTCCGGAGAGTTTATTTATATCCTGGCAATTTAATGAAAAATTATATAACAGACAAAGCGTAATATATTCGGTAAAACAGTTAGATAGCTGATAGTGATAATAGCTCTAAAAAGTATTTTGCTGATACCTGAAGCTACTAAGTTATTAACAAGTAATGCTCTTGAATAACTCAGGGCGAAAAAGAAACAACTGACGTTCCGCACATAAAGCTGAGATTTAAAATCTGAGTTGATTTTCAGTAAAAAGGGCATCAGATTTTAAATAGCGTCGCCTAATAATTACGCATCGTATACTTTTTACACTAAAATCGTATAAAAAACATATATATTTTATTAGGTGCGGAATGTCAGAAACAATTTAAACCTATTCCCATTAAAGGAACACTGATGAGCTTTTCAAGCTGGAAAAAACAAGATAAACAGCCGATGACAACATCTTATACAAGGCAGTTTTTTAGTCATTCACCATCATTACCGCTAGTTTATAAACCAGCGGTACCAGGGATGGATTTATCAAAATGGTTTTCAGCTCACTTATCGATGATTGAACAAGATTTGTTAGACAATGGCACTATCCTTTTTAGAGGCTTTGGTGTATCCGGACTTGATGATTTTACTGAATTCGTTAATGTTTCACTGAAAGAAACGGCTCGTTATACTGAAGGGGCGACACCACGAACAAGTTTGGGGGCGGGTGTTTATACCGCGACAGAGTTTCCAAGAACGCAAGAAATTGCTTTGCATAATGAGCTCTCCTATGTAAGTTCTCCGCCTAAAAAATTAGTATTTTGCTGTTTAACATCACCCCAAGAAGGGGGACAGACGCAAATAGCAGATATCAGAAAAGTGGCTAAGCGTATTGATCCGGCAATACTGGAAGAATTCAGTGCTCGTGGTGGTTGGATGTTGCGACGAAATTATGGTGTTGGTTTTGGTCCTACAATAGAAAAAGCGTTTGAAACTGACGACCTGGCTAAAATTGAACAATATTGTCAGGAAGCTAATATTGATTTTATCAAAATAAGTGAAAAATGTATCAGGACTGAACAAATAAGACCTGCAATGCATTTTCATCCTGTGACCGGGGTACCTGTCTGGTTTAATCATGTCGCATTTTGGCATCACAGTAGTCTGTGTCCAAAGATCAGAGCTAGTATGAAACAAGTTTTAAAAATAGAAGAATTCCCGTTTTCAACCTGTTTTGCTGACGGCTCACCAATACCTGATAGCACTATTCAAAATATTCGTCAGGCATATATTGATGAGCAAGTTATGTTTGACTGGCAAGTCGGGGATGTAATGCTGATAGATAACTGGAGTGTTGCCCACGGGCGCCAACCTTATAGCGGCGCTCGCAAAGTAGTCGTTGCTATGGGCTAAAGAATTCATTAGGAGATAAAAATGCAAAATAGCCAGTGGCCTGTGTCACCTATTCAAAATAGTTTTTGGCACACGGTTCAAAATAATCATTCAAATTTAAGCTACGGATTTGTCAGCGCTACCTTTAAAGTACAAATCGACGTTAACAGAGCCAGTGAGTTTCTTGAACGTTTGCAGAAAGAAGTTGAGATATTTCGAGCCAGTTACACTCAAGATAACTATGGCGCCCTTTGGTCAAATACTTGTGATCAAGCGAATATAGAAATAAAACAATTTGATTGGCAGAATCTTGAAGAAAAAGAGATTGCTTCTGAAAAAGAACAATTAATTAAAGGGCTGGCAGATAAAACTGCTGAGCAACCTTGGATGCAGCTCTGTGTTGCCAAGTTAAAGGATCAATCTGACTGGGTATCTTTGGCATTACCAGCAATAAATAGTGATAAATTTACGTTACTGCGAGTTTTGAATCTGGTGTATTTGGCTAGTATCAACGGCGTTGAAAACACCGCTGATAATTATCTCAATGAGGTTGTTCAATATGCAGATCTGGCAAGCTGGCTGAATGAATTTCTTATGGATGATGATTTGTATCAAGCCCGAGTCTACTGGCAAACAGAATCGTCAGAGGAAGTATTTTCAGATCGGATTGGCCTGCAAAATTATCTGCAAAAAAATGAAAGTGAACAACTGGCCTATGCCGAACTTTCGTTAGGGGATTATTGGGAAAATCTGGAAAAGGAAAGCAAGAACTTGGGGGTAAGCGAGAACCTTCTCCTTAGCGCTGCATGCAGAATGGAGCTTGCTAAGATCACTGATACTGCTATCCTTGCCACGGAGCGAGATAGCCGCAGTGATGAAGCTTTGGAAACAGTCTTAGGACCATTGACAAGAGCTTTACCTATTTGTCCTGAAATTACTCAACAACTCTCAAAGTCGGTATTGTTAGAAGCGGATGCTTTTGAACAGGCCAGTGACTATTTAGAGTGTTATATAAAACCTGCAACATGTGAAAATAGTAGTTTTCCCTTTGTTTTCTCTTCCCTGCAAGTTCCTGAAGAAATTGCTGTTAATGCTGAGTTAGAATTTATTCACTGTCAGACAGAAAACAGCAAAATAGAATTTACATTGCTTGAAAGTGGCGCAAACAGTAAATTACAAATTTGTTATCAACCGGATTTTATTGACGAAAAAGCCATTAATATTTTTCTGGATAATTTAGTTAACCGATTGACAGCTAAGCCTGACACTCAGGCATTATCCTTAACCAGCGATTTTCAAGTTAGCGGTACACAGATCAATTGTGAATGGCCGAATATCATTGATTGGTTTAATCAAAGTGTTGTGAATGGCTTGGGTTGTATCATAAAAGATGATGAAAGCGTTAGCATTACTCAGTTAAATGAAAAAGTTAACCGACTTGCGCATTATTTTATTGAACATAATATTAGCAAAGGAAGCAGGGTCGGTATTTGTTTGCCAAGATCTGTAGACTTTCTTGTGTCTATGTTAGCCATTGTTAAAGTCGGCGGTGTGTATATTCCTATTGATGACGAATTACCGGTCGGACGTATAGACACCATGTTAAAGGATGCTAATGCCAGCCTTGTTATTTGCAGTGCTCAAATGGATCCGCTCGCTGTTGATTCTTTGAATATTGAAACCATAAATCTGGATGATTATCCAAGCGTGGATCTTGCTATTTCAATACAAGCGGATGATCCTGCCTATATCCTTTATACCTCTGGTTCTACGGGGAAACCTAAAGGTGTGTGTATTAGTCACGGTGCCTTGCTAAATCACATGATGTGGATGGAAAATGAATTTAATTATGTAAATTCAGATGTGTTTTTGCAACGAACCTCAGTCAGTTTTGATGCATCGGTATGGGAGCTATGGAGCCCGTTATTAGCCGGTGCTACCATGGTTATTGCAGATAAAGCCATTAATTACGATATGGCATTAATGCAAAAGACTTTATCTCAACATCAGATTAATGTGATGCAATTGGTGCCGTCACTACTGTCAGTTTTGTTAGAGCAATGGCAAGCGGAGTCGGTTAGTCACTTAAGACTACTATTCTGTGGCGGGGAAATGCTTAAAACAGACCTGGCAAGAAATGCAGTTGCCCAATTAAACTGTGAAGTTATTAACTTGTATGGTCCATCAGAAACGTGTATCGATGCAACTTTTTTCCGTTTTGATCCTTTATTAACAACTACATCTGTACCTATCGGTAAACCCATAGCTAATACAAGTATTCGACTATTGAAATCCGGTAATGATTTCGGTCATCAAGGGGAAAGTGGTGAATTGTGTATTTCTGGTAACGGTGTTTTTTCAGGTTACCTGAACCAGGCCGATTTAACCCGTCAGTCTATGTTCCATTGTCAGAAAACGGGCATGGATTTCTATAAAACAGGCGATAGAGTCACATTGCTTAATGACGGAAATCTATACTTTAATGAACGCCTTGATGATCAGGTTAAATTAAATGGTTTCAGAATAGAGCCGGGAGAGATTGCTTTATTTGTCGAGCAAAATGAACTGGCCACACAGGCAGTCTGCCTTGTTGAAAAGCAGAAGTTAAGTTTGGTGTTATTTGTCCGTTCAGAAAAAACAGAAGAAGTGTTGCTTGACGAACTGACAAAGAATTTTCCCGCTTATATGATACCTACGTCGGTTATTCATTTGCAGGATTTCCCGACCTTATTTAGTGGAAAAATAGATAATCGTTTATTGTTAAAACAATTCAATGAAATGAGTCATTCGGTATATCAGGCACCTGTTGGTAATATCGAAATAAAGCTGGCGGAAATTTGGCAGAAGGCGATGGAATTTACTGATTCCATAAGCCGGGATAGTGACTTCTTTAAGATCGGCGGACATTCTCTACTGGCCATGAAAGTGGTGAATCAGGTTTCTGAAGCATTTAATATTAACCTTAATTTTCGACACCTCTTTGAAAATAGTACCTTAATGTCTTTGGCGGCTTATATCGAAAGCCATCAGCAAAGTTATAACAGATACATAGAAAAAGCAGATAGTAGCGAGCCGTTGAAATTATCTTTCGCTCAGCAACGGTTGCTTTTTATTGATCGATTTGAAGGGGGTGTTGAACACTATAACATGCCTGTTGCACTGAATGTTGTTGGTGATTTTAATGCTGACATTGCAGAACGTGCGCTAACCAATATTATTAACCGTCACCAGGTGTTTAGAACTCAGTTTGCTACTTCGGCTGATGGTGATGTGCAAATTATTCAGTCTGATTTCAATTTTACTTTGCAGAGAATTGATCTTTCGCATTTGTCTGGATCAAGCCAGCAAGAAGCGTTGGATTCAGCTATAGACACAAACGTAAATTATATTTTTGATCTGAGTGCTGATTTATTGCTCAAAGCAACAATCATTTATTTGGGAGAGAAATCGGATCAGAAAAATTATCTGTTGTTGATGAACAGTCATCATATAGCAACTGATGGTTGGTCAATGTCAATTTTAGTCGAGGAATTTTCTCAGTATTATCAAGCAATATTAACCAATACTCCTTCGGATTTACCTGAGTTACGTCTGCAATATGCGGATTTTGCCCAATGGCAACACAGCCAGCTAGAGCAGGGACTGTTGAGTGAACAACTGAGCTATTGGCAAGAGCAGTTGGCTGATCTACCAGTGGTTCATAATATTCCCCTGACTTTTGCCCGCCCTAAGCAACAAACCTTTAATGGTTCAAGCTATCAGTTCAGCTGTGATAAAAAGCAATTGGAAGCATTAAAAGCGATGGCAAGTGAGCAAAACGTTACCTTGTTTATGCTGCTGCATGGTTGCTTTAGTCTTTTGTTAAGTCGTTATTCCGGCTCTTCTGATATCGTTATCGGCACCCCGGTAGCAAACCGGACTATCAGTGATGTTGAATCTTTGATTGGTTTATTCGTCAATTTGTTAGTGCTGAGAGTCGACTGTGACAAGAACCTGAGTTTTAATGACTTTTTGCATCAGGTAAAAGATGTAAATCTAAACGCGCTGGATAATCAGGATATTCCTTTTGAATTATTAGTGGATTCCCTCAACCCCGAACGTAGTACCAGCTTTTCACCGCTTTTCCAGGTGATGTTTAGCATGGATACCAATAAAAGTGTTGATTTAACACTACCTGGGATTGATATCACTTCTATGACCTCTGATCATGTTTTTGCTAAATTTGAATTGACATTAGAAGCGATAGAAAATGAGTCAGGCTTAAACTTTAATTTTATTTATAACAGTGATTTATTCGACCAGAGTAGTGTTGAAAGCATGGGGGAACATCTCCAATGTCTGATAACGGCAATCATTGCTCAACCTCAAGCCTGTTTATCAGCTATGCCGATGTTAACACCACAGGAGCATGATTTTCTTCTTAATGATTTTAATGATACTCAGCTAGATTATCCGAAAGATAAATGTATCCATCAGTTATTTGAAGCTCAAGCGTTACAAACACCGGACAATGTGGCTTTGGTGTATGAAGATGAGCAACTGACGTATGCCCAACTGAACGGCCAGGCTAACCAGCTGGCGCATTATCTTGTTGAACAGGGGGTGACGGCAAATAGTTATGTGGCTCTATGTCTGGAAAGATCGAGCGAGATGATGGTAAGTCTGCTGGCAATATTAAAAGTCGGTGCGGCCTATGTTCCGTTAGATCCAAGTTATCCTGTTAATCGACTGGAACATGTATTAGCTGACTCAGGCGCAGCCTTTTTGATCACAGACGAGCAGATCTTACCGATATTGACTGTGAGTGAACAAACCCGGGTGATTTGTCAAAATGAATCATTGACTGAAAAACTGAATCACCATAATACTGATAATCTCAGTGCCGCTGGGTTAACTATTGAGAGTAAGGCTTATTTGATATACACCTCGGGCTCAACGGGGAATCCTAAAGGGGTGATGATCACCCATAATAATGTACTTAACTTGTTTGCCGGGTTAGATCAGGAACTTGGCCGTGATGCTGAGCAAACCTGGCTGGCGGTGACGAGTATCAGCTTTGATATTTCTGTACTGGAATTGTTTTGGCCACTGAGTCATGGTTGTAAAATTGTGTTACTGCCTGATCGCCCATTACCGGTAAAACCGGGTAAAGCGATGGATTTCAGTTTGTTTTATTTTGCAGCTCATGAAGCTGGCAGTTCAGATTCAGGAAATAAATATCAGTTATTACTTGAAGGCGCAAAATTTGCTGATCAAAACGGCCTTAATGCTGTTTGGGTGCCCGAAAGACATTTTAATAGTTTCGGTGATAAGTTTCCAAATCCATCTGTTGCTGCGGGGGCCATATCAGTATTGACTGAGAAGGTAAAAATTCGTGCGGGTAGTGTGGTATTACCTTTACATGATCCAATCAGAGTGGCTGAAGAGTGGTCTATGGTGGATCATTTATCTAACGGTCGGGTAGAAATTGCTATAGCCTCTGGTTGGCATCCTGACGATTTTGTCCTAGCGGAAACTGATTATCAGCAGCGATATCATAAAATGCGCGAGAAGATCGACCAGCTTAAAAGTTTTTGGCGAGGTGATGGGTTAAAACGCCGCAATGGTCTGGGACAGGAAGTCGAGGTGTTTTTACACCCGCATCCACAGCAAGCCGAACTACCAATTTGGGTCACGGCAGCTAACTCTCCTGAGACATTTCGTTATGCTGGTAGCATAGGCGCGAATGTACTGACGCATTTATTAGGTCAAACTACAGAGCAATTAGAGGAAAAAATAAAGATCTATAGAGAAGCACTTGTTGCTTCCGGTTATTCTGCGGAACAAGGTAAGGTTGCTTTAATGTTGCATACTTATCTTAGTGACAATGCCACTAACATAAAGGAAATCGTAGAGACGCCGTTTAAGAACTACCTTAGACAGTCTCTGAATTTATTAAAACCTTTTGCTGATGAAAATAACATGGATTTTCAGGAGCATACTGAGGAAATATTAGAACTTGCTTTCCGTCGATATTATCAGACCAGTGGTTTGTTCGGCACACCTGAGTCATGTTTTCATCAAATTAATGAATTTAAAGCTGCTGGTGTCGATGAAATAGCATGTCTGATTGACTTCGGCATAGATTTTGAAACCAATATGGCTGGTTTACCATCGTTGGCCAGATTACAGAAGTTATGTTTTCAGCAAGCAAGCCAGGATCAATTACTGTCGAGAAGGCTTGAGCGAACAGTAACGCCACAGGAGCTAATTATTCAGCATAAGGTCAGTCATATGCAGTGTACACCTGCTTATGTGACTGGTTGGTCGGATCACGAGGCTGGCTGTGAGGCACTGAATCAGCTTAAACAACTTTTAGTTGGTGGTGAAGCGTTACCTGAAGCACTGGCTGGGCAATTGGCTAAACATACTGGGGGCAAGGTTTATAATATGTACGGTCCAACGGAAACTACCGTTTGGTCGGCAATCAAAGAGATAAGTTCGCATGAAGTCGGTATCGGTGGACCCATCGCCAATACGCAATTTTATGTACTGAATGAGTCTATGAAACTGGTTCCTAAAGGTCATCCAGGAGAGCTTTATATCGCAGGGGAAGGGGTAAGTCCCGGTTACTTCGAGCTGGATGCTTTAACTGAAGAACGTTTTATCGCAGATCCTTTTAGTAAGAACAAAGGCAGTCGTTTATATAAAACAGGTGATTTAGTACGGATTAAAGAAAAAGGGGAAATTGAGTTTATAGGTCGCTTAGATGATCAGGTGAAAATAAACGGATTCCGTATTGAACTTGGAGAAATCCAAAGCATATTAAGAACACATGAAAGTGTCAGGGAAGCTGTTGTTGTTACTTATGGTCAACCAGCACAACTGATTGCCTATTTTGTTCCTTCTCAGGCAGGTGTATCGAAAAGTGAATTGAAACAATTGCTAAAAAGTAAGGTGCCTGCGCATATGATCCCGGCAGCTTTTGTTGAGCTTGAAGCTTGGCCGATGACGCCTAATAATAAAATTGATCGCAACCGTTTACCTGCACCAGACAAAAATGACTTACGTAAAGCACAATATGTTGCCCCAAGATTTAAAATAGAACATGACCTGGTGGCAATCTGGAAAGGTATATTTGACATAGAACAGATAGGTATACAGGATGACTTCTTTGAACTGGGGGGAAGTTCTTTATTACTTAATCAGTTAGTGATAAACGTCAATCAGCATTTTGGCATAAGTATGCCATTAAAAGTTGCCTTTAATAATACAACAATAGCCGATTTTTCTGTTGATTTAGCAAATCTGGTCAACATGAAAAATGAACAAGATACAGAAGAACAAGAATTCGAAGAGGAATTATTATGAATGCAGGAAGTTTAATCCTTGAAGCGGCAGAAGTTGGGATTCGTCTGTATTTGAAAAATGGTTCATTAGCCATAAAAGCCCCGAAAGGGGCATTAACACCTGATTTGAGAGGGAGGTTAAAGGAAAATAAAGCCGATATCATAGCCTGCCTTGAAAAAACGGCCGGTACACAGGATCAGGTGTCGAAAATTTCCCGGTACGATAGTGAAAAATACCCGAAAGTTCCTTTGTCGTTTACGCAGTCTCGTTTATGGTTGATTAATCAATTTGAACCTAGTTCCAGTAATTATAACGTTTGTTTTGCAGTACGTTTTACCGGTGCGTTAGAGAGAAAAGCATTAGAATTTGCGCTAAATGAAATTATATTACGCCATGAAATATTGCGTACAATTTATAAAACCGATGAGTCGGCTACGCCGTATCAGGTAGTGCTTAATGATATAAAAATTGATCTGACTCAGATAGATATCAGTGATTTAGCCGTAAATGAAAGACAAGCTAAGCTAGAGTCTTTGATGGATATGGAAGCGCAAAACGCTTTTGTACTTGATCGTGATTTAATGTTAAGAACAAGTCTGGTGAAAGAATCAGAGAATGAACATGTGATGTTAATTACCCTGCATCATATTGCTTCTGATGGCTGGTCTTCGGGGATTTTAACTCAGGAGATCACTCAGTTTTATACGGCTTATATTAATAATGAAACTTCGTCTCAGCAACCATTAGAAATTCAATATGCAGATTATGCCGTTTGGCAGCGTGATTGGTTATCCGGTGATGTGCTGGATAGACAACTTAGCTATTGGACCAAAGAGCTTGAAGGTATCCCGGTATTGCATAATCTTTCATTAGATATGCCTCGCCCGTTGATTCAAAGTTCACATGGCAGCCAGATATGGAAGAAAATTGCCCCTGAAAAACTGTCAGCTTTAAGTTCGTTAGCTAAATCACAAGGCGCGACCTTGTTTATGATATTAAACGCAGCCTTTAGTATTTTACTTTCTCGTCACTCGGGTCAAACGGATATTGTGCTGGGTACATCGGTTGCCAACCGTGAATTAGCCGAGTTAGCCCCTATGGTGGGCTGCTTTGCCAATACCTTGGTATTGCGTTCTCGGTTGGAGGGAAATCCTGACTTTAAAGCCTTTCTGAAAGAAACTAAAGTCAAGTTATTAGGTGCGTATGAACATCAGCAAATTCCTATAGAAAAACTGATTGATGAATTGCAGCCGGAACGAAGCTTTAGTCACCAGCCATTATTTCAAATTATGTTGTTAATGCAAAACAACAGTGAAGGGGAACTCAATATTCCCGGGGTAAACTTTGATTTAGTTAGCCGTGAAGGTTCTGTTTCGAATTTTGATTTAACTCTGGATGTTACCGAGCGAAATAATGAACTGTTATTACGCTGGGAGTATGCAACTGCCTTATTTAATATACAAACGATAGAACGACTGGCAGAGCATTTTGAAATTCTTCTTGATGCCATTATTAAGTTTCCTGATCAGAAAATTGAGTCTTTGGGGTTATTTTCTGAGAAAGAACGCTTTTATTTATTGAAGAATCTTAATGAAACTGAGCAGAATTTTGAATTAGATCTGACTTTCCCTCAATTGTTTGAACAACAGGTTGCCAAAACACCACAAGCTATTGCTTTGATCTCAGAGCGGGCCCCGTTGAGTTATCAGCAACTTAATGAGCGTGCGAATCAGTTAGCACATTATCTGCAAGAGCAGGGCGTTAAGCCTGATACTATGGTGGGTGTGTGTGTTGAGCGCTCCAGTGATATGGTCATTGCATTATTGGCAGTGCTTAAAGCAGGAGCAGCCTATGTACCGCTTGATCCTAATTATCCGGCCTCCCGTTTAGAATATATGCTGGAAGACTCAGGATTATCGTTAGTGCTTAGTCAGCGTTCACTTGCCGATAAGTTAACTTTTGATAATAAAAACACCCATTATATTGACGACAGTGCTGCATTTGAAAGTTATTCAGTCCAGAATCCGGTTGTCGATCAGACGGGTCGCTTAGCCGATAATCTGGCATATGTTATTTATACATCGGGTTCAACCGGTAATCCTAAAGGGGTGATGTTAGAGCATCATAACCTGACGAACTTTTTATTGGCGATGCAACGAACGCCAGGGTTAGAAAGCAAGGATTCTTTGTTGGCGGTAACGTCTTTTTCTTTTGATATCCATACGCTGGAATTGTTTTTACCTTTGATTTCTGGTGCTCGTTTAGTGCTTGCTTCACAGGCAGATGTAAGTTCTCCTATCGCGTTAGCGCATTTAATTGAAGAGCATGGTGTAACTACGATGCAGGCCACTCCGGCGACTTGGAAAATGTTGGTCAATAATAGATGGCAGCCTTCAAGGGAAATGAAATTATTATGCGGCGGTGAAGCATTATCGGATAATCTGAAAGATGAATTATTATCAATAACGGGTATCTCTTTGTGGAATATGTATGGTCCGACAGAAACGTCTGTTTGGTCTTCTGTATTGGAATTATCGTCAGAGCAAAAAGTACGAATTGGCGGACCAATTGAAAATACACAGTTTTATGTCCTCACTGAAGCGCGTGAACCTGTACCTTTTGGGGTTGTAGGAGAGCTTTTCATCGGTGGTGAAGGTGTTGCCCGAGGATATTTAAATCAGCCAGAGTTAACCGCTGAAAAGTTTATCAATAATCCATTTGGCTCAGGAAGACTATACAGTACTGGTGATTTGGTCAGATGGCTTGAAGACGGTAATATTGAATATGTCGCCAGAACTGATGCTCAGGTCAAAATTCGTGGTCATCGTATCGAGTTAGGGGAAGTTGAAACGGCTATCATGAGTCATGATGCAATCCGGGAGGCCGTGGTAGTGGCCCGTGATGAACCTGTTCAACTCGTCGCTTATATTCTTGCCGATGAAACTGATAACGTTATCGATGATCTTCGCCGTTATTTAAATGGGCGTTTACCCATTTATATGATCCCTTCAATTATCATCACGCTGGATGCTTTTCCATTAACTCCAAATGGCAAGCTGGATCGCAAAGCTTTACCAGAGCCTGATTTATCAATGCTGGATAAAGCGCGCTATGTAGCACCTGAAACTGAGACGGAAAAACAACTGTGTCAGCTGTGGTCAACCTTATTAAATTATCCTGATGTTGGTATCAAAGATAAGTTCTTTGAGGTAGGTGGACACTCACTTTCTGCAGCCAGACTTACCAGTGAAATCCGTCAGCAGTGGTCAGTTGATATTCATGTTAAAGATATTTTTGAACAGCAAACTGTTTCAGATTTAGCCAGGATGATAGACGATACCGATCAAAACCTCATCGTGAAGAAAATTGACCGTGTCGAGAGCACCCTTGAGCAACCCCTGTCTTTCGCTCAACAGAGACTTTGGCTGATTGATCAAATTGAGCCGGACAGCAGTCAGTATAATATGCCATTTGCCTTAACGTTAACGGGTAAATTACATGTAAATAAGCTTGAGGAAGCAATAAATCAAGTGGTTGAACGACACTCTGTATTACGGACTGTTTTTAATAAGAATGAAAACGGAGAAGCAAGACAGTCAATTAAGCCCTTTATTCAGGTTAATATGCCAGTGATAGATCTGTCTGGTATTGAAGGCGAACAACAAAAGCCTGAAGTTTTAGAACAGGCGGGTAAAGAAGCATTAGCTCCTTTCGATTTGAGCGCGGATTTATTGTTACGTTCTAAATTACTTAAATTATCTGATGACGATAATGTTTTACTGATCACTGTTCATCATATCGCTTTTGATGCCTGGTCTATCGGTGTTTTTACCGAAGAATTGGCTGCCTGTTATCAGGCTAAGGTATCTGGAAAACAAACTGTTTTACCAGAATTACCTATTCAGTATATTGATTATTCATGTTGGCAGCGTCAATCTTTTGAGCAGGAAGAACTTGCTACACATCTAGACTACTGGACAGAGCAATTAGCGGGTTTACCTATGCTGCATAGTTTGCCTCTGGATAAAATGCGTCCAGCGTTACCTAGCTATCAATCTGATGTGGTAGAGCAGTTTATTCCACGTGATGTTTTATCTGGCCTTAAAGCTTTGGCAACGCACCATAATGCCACGTTGTTTATGGTGCTTAGCGGTGCGTTATCCAGTTTGATACACCGTTATTCAGGTGAAACTGATATCGTGATTGGGACGACAATTGCCAATCGTCCACAAACCGAATTGAAATCTTTAGTTGGTTTTTTCATTAATAGCTTAGTGTTACGAACTGATTTTTCTGATGATCCGAGTTTTAGCACTTTATTACAGCAGTCTCGTCAAACCGCTCTGGATGCTTATCAGCATCAGGAAATGCCTTTTGAACTGCTTGTAGATAAGCTGCAACCCACCCGTAGTTTGAGCCACAATCCTTTATTCCAAGTGATGATGACTTTGCATAATACAGATTCAGCAAAATTGGATTTACCGGGACTACAGATTGGTTTTCTTGAAAATGAACAAAAATCAACTCCTTTTGATCTTGATCTGGATATTTATGAATCTGAAGAAGGATTGAGGATCCGTTGGCAACTGGCGACTGATTTGTTTGACTCTGCCACCATAGAAAAAATGGCTTATCATTTTGAACGTATTATTACTGCTTTTATCAAGACTCCAGAACAGCCTGTTTCTCAAATATCGATGATATCTCAAACTGAGAAACTTCAGTTACTGCATGATTTTAACAGTCCTCAGGTGGAATATTTTGAAAATGAGACTTTACATGGCGTTTTTGAACAGCAAGTAACGCTTCACCCTGAAAAGACGGCTGTAGTACATCAGGGCTCCTCAGTGAGTTATAGTGAAATTAACCGCGAAGCAAACCGTTTAGCTCATTACCTGATAGAAAAAGGTGTTGAGGCAAATACTTTAGTGGGCATTTATGCAAAGCGCTCACCTGAATTTTTAGTATCCATGTTAGCCGTCTTAAAAGCGGGTGGTACGTATGTACCGCTTGATCCGGTTAACCCTCGTCAACGCATCGATTACATGATCAAGGATGCCCAGCTGTCATTGCTGCTATCTGAGGTTGAACTGGAGGAAAGTTTTACCCCGGTTGATGATATGACTGTCTTGTACCTTGAGCATCGTGAGCAGATATTAAGCACTTACAGTGAAAATAATCCGCAACGTAGCGTCAGTATGGATGACAGTGCATACATGATATACACCTCAGGTTCTACTGGTAACCCCAAAGGAGCATTAGTTCATCATGGCGGCGCATTAAATCATATTTATGCAGAATTTGATGTGCTTGGTTACATGGATGATGATAAAAACTTAACACCTCGTAACTTTTTACAGAGTGCCGCAACATCATCGGATGTTTCTGTATGGCAATTTTTAGCCCCGGTATTATCGGGTGGTAAAACGGTGATCCTGGATGATATGACGGATATGCAGATGCTGGTGCATTTGCTGCAAAATGAGCAGGTGCATTTAATACAGACAGCGCCTGTCGTGTTGCAATTACTGGTTAATTATCTGACACAATTATCGGAAGCTGACTGCAGTGTTGGTGAACTAAGTTGGTTGATGACAATCGCAGAAGCTACACCTGTGGGTCTGATCAATCGTTGGTTTGAATTATTCCCTGAAGTGCCGATTATGAACGGTTACGGACCAAGTGAAGCCTCAGATGATATTACTGAATATATTATTCGGGGTAAACTGGATGAGTCACTGCAAAGTATTCCTATTGGGAAACCGCTGCCTAATTTAGCGATGTACGTGGTTAATAGTCAGTTGCAGTTGCAACCTCTTGGTGTGGTCGGAGAACTTTGTGTCTCGGGGATAGGTGTTGGCCCGGGTTACTGGAACAATGAACCGAAAACATCAGAGAGTTTTCTTACTAATCCTTATGGCGTTGAGCCAAATCATGGGTGCAAGTTGTATCGTACCGGTGATCTGGGTCGCTGGTTACCTGACGGGCAATTGGAGCTGATGGGTCGAATTGACAATCAGGTGAAAGTCAGAGGATTCAGGATTGAACTGGGTGAAATAGAGGCCGCTTTAGCAAAAGTTGAAGGAATAGGCGATGTTGCGGTATTGATGCGGAAAAATACCCGTGATGATAACAGTTTGGCAGCTTATCTGGTGAGCGAAACCGGAAATGAGTTAAATCGACAGGTACTGCGGGAGCAGCTGCTGGTTGATTTACCTGAGTACATGATACCAACCAGCTTTACCTGGTTGGATAAAATGCCACTAAATGCGGCAGATAAAATAGACAGACATGCTTTACCTGATCCAGATTGGAATGGTGAACTTAATAAGAATTATGAGGCACCATCAGGTGAAGCCGAGCTTGCCTTGTGCGATATCTGGCAAGATGTTCTTGGGCTGGATCGTGTTGGAGTAACAGATAACTTTTTTGGTATTGGCGGTGATTCCATCCTGTCGGTACAGGTAGCTTCACGGGCCAATCAGGCCGGTGTTTATATCAGCTTACGTCAGTTGTTTGAACATCAGACAATACGTGAATTGGCAGTGCATGCCGCCAGTAGCAAGCAGACGCTGACTCCGCAAAAAGCGGTGGCAGGCGATCAGGTATTATTACCTATTCAAAAAGAATTTTTACGTACCGACAAGGTTGATCAGCAGCATTATAATTTATCCTTATTGTTAAGCGTACCATCAGAGTTGAATCTGGCACGGTTAACTGAATTGGTTGCTGGATTATATCAACGACACGATGTCTTCCGCTTATCATTTTCTGATGATTTGTCTGATGATTTGTCTGATGATTTGACTAAAGATTTGACTAAAGAATTGGCTGATAATATTAGCATTGCAAGTTACCTGCCCAATTCTGCACAAATGGTTGAACAAAGTGTCGCACAAGAGCTTGTGTCAAAAGACGAAGACTGGAATGACGGCCTGCAAAGAATTTGCAATCAGGTACAAAACAGCCTTTCATTGGGTGAGGGACAGCTTTTTAAAGCCGTATTGATCTCTGATGGTTCACAGCACTGGCGTTTGCAGCTGGTAATGCACCATTTGATTTGTGACGGTATTTCATGGCGTATTTTGTTAAATGATTTAGAGACTGGATATCAGCAAATCAAACAGCAAGTTGCGGTAAAACTAATGGATAAAACCTCCTCCTTCCAGCAATGGGGAGCGTTTTTGTCTGACTATGCCAACAGTGCTTTGTTACTCAAAGAACGTGATTATTGGAAGCAGCAGTTGGATATGCCAGTTGCGACTTTGCCGGTAGATCATAGCGAAATAACTGACAATAGTTGGTCAACGACAGAACAAGTTGAAATTTGCCTGAATAAGGATGAGACACAGGCATTGTTAACGGCCTGTCACCATGCTTACGGCACCCAAATTAATGATTTACTTTTGTCAGCTCTTTTCATGGGCATGCATGACTGGACTGGCGATAAAGCAGTACGTATTTACCTGGAAGGCCATGGCCGTGAAGGTTTAACAGACAAGTTAGATTTTGGTGAAACCTTAGGTTGGTTTACCAGTTTGTATCCTTTAGTGTTAGCTGTGGATAAAGCTGACTTGGTTGACAATGTTATTGTTGACGTAAAAGAGCAGTTGCGTTCAGTGCCTGATAAAGGCATCGGCTTCGGATTGCTTACTGAGTTATCACAGGACGGATTATCTGTAAGAGAAGGGGAAGGATTAGCTAATTCCATCATGTTCAATTATCTGGGGCAGTTTGATCAGACATTAGGTGAGGAAAGTGAGTTTAACTCTGCACCTGAGGCTTGTGGGACGGAAGTGAGTACAAGAAGAAGTCGTGAACATCAGTTAGGTTTTACTGGCATGGTTAGTGATGCTTGCCTTACCTTCAAGCTGGACTTTAACGGCCAGATGTATGATGTTTCCACCATGGAAAAACTGGCACAAAATATCACAGGTGCTTTACAACAGATTATTAAGCACTGTGAATCAGTGACCAAAAAATGTTTTACCCCGAGTGATTTCCCTTTTGCCAAGGTGACGAGTGATGAGTTGCAATTATGGCAGGATGAATACTCTGGTTCTGGTTCAGGCTCAGGTATAGAAGATATCTACGCCTCAACATCAATGCAGCAAGGGTTATTGTTTCACTCTGAGCTGGACAAATCTGCCTATGTCAGTCAGGTTGATGTATTACTTCAAGGTCAGCTGGATGTTCCTGCTTTCACTAAGGCATGGCGTCATATCTTATCTCGTCATGCGGTGCTCAGAACCGTCTTTGTCGGTGAGCCTGCTCAGCAACTTGTGCTTAGTGAGGTGGAACTACCTTGGTCGGAATATGACTTGCGTGATCTTGATGAAGATGCACGAATACAGTCGTTTGAACAGCATAAACAGGCAGAAAAACAAGATGGATTTGAAGCTAATGTCGGTCCGTTAATGAAGATATCTGTTTTCAGGTTTGCGGATGACAGTTATCGTTTACTTTGGTCATACCATCATGCTTTGCTCGATGGTTGGTCTTCTCCGTTAGTTATGTCTGAGCTGGTGAGCTGTTATCACTTGTATCGTCAGAACTTGGAAGTTAATTTACCTGCACTTCCTGCTTATTCAACCTATATCGGCTGGTTACAAAATAAAGATCAGCAAGGTGCAATAGATTATTGGCAGGAATACTTGTCGAATGTTGAAGCGCCGACTCCTCTGGTTATCGACACTTTGCCTGTTAATGCAGTGGATGAGTTAAGCCATGAAGAAGTGAATTTATGCTTTAGTGAAGAGCAAACTGCGTCATTAAAAGCGTTTGCAATGAAGAGTCAGGTTACCATAAATACCTTATTGCAGGGTGCATGGGCTTATCTTTTACACGTTTATTCGGGAGAGCAACAGGTTGTATTCGGTGAAACGGTATCAGGCAGACCGTCGGATCTGCAAGACGTAGAATCCATTGTTGGTTTGTTTATTAATACGCTTCCTGTATGCGTTAACATTAATCCTGAGCAAAAACTGCTCGACTGGTTGCAAAATCTTCTTAAGGAAAGTATTTCAAGAACTGAGTTTTCTTATTTACCCTTAAGTGATATTAGCCGGTTAGGTCCTAACAAAAGTTTATCAAATCTATTTGATAGCTTAATGGTATTTGAAAACTATCCTTCGGATGGTACCGAAGAGTTAGTGGACGATAGCGAACATACACTTAATTTTGAGTCTGTGCTGAATGATGAGCAGACTAATTTCAAACTGACTTTAGTTGTTGTACCTGGTGATGAACTGAAACTGTCCTTTGGCTACCGCAACGATCATTTTGATGTTAAATCGATAGAACGATTGGCGTCTCATATGAAAACCATCGTTTTTGGTTTAATTAGCGATAACTGCGAATTAGTTTCTCAGCTGCCGATTTTAAGCGATGAAGAAGAACATCAATTGCTTAATAAATACAATGACACTGAGGTTACTTACCCTCAACAGACTTGTATTCATCAGTTGTTCGAGCAGCAAGTTGCTTTATTTCCAGAGCATATTGCCCTGGTCTCTGCTGAGCAAGAGCTGAGTTATGGCGAATTAGACAAGCGAGCAAATCAACTGGCTCATTATTTGATTGAGCAAGGAGTTAAGCCGGATACTATCGTTGGGTTATCCCTGCATCGCTCTGTTGATATGTTAGTGGGGATACTGGCTATTCTTAAAGCGGGTGGAGCTTATGTTCCGCTAGATCCAAATTATCCTCAGGCTAGATTGGATCACATGCTTAGTGATAGTCAAGTGAAGACAGTATTAACAGAATCGTCTTTACTACCGATATTTTCATCTACCGAAGCAATCTGTGTAGCGTTAGACAACTTGAGTCTGGATCAGTATACAAATGAGATACCACAAGTGTCTGGGCTTACTTCTTCAAATCTGGCATATGTGATTTATACTTCAGGTTCTACAGGTCAGCCTAAAGGGGTGATGGTAGAGCATAAAGGGGTTGTTAATTTAGCTCTGATGCAGCGTGACAAGTATGGTGTGAGCACTGACTCAAGATTTTTGCAGTTTGCCTCAATTAGTTTTGATGCAGCTGTATGGGAATGGACCGGAGCATTATGTAATGGTGCCAGATTATATATTTGTAGTGAGGAGAGTAAATTATCGCCGGAATTACTATGTGATTATCTGGAACAAAAAGCGATCAGTCATACCTTGTTGCCACCAGCATTGTTGCCTTATCTTGATGCTGACAGGAACTATTCATTTACTGCTTTGTTCACTGGCGGTGACGCTTGTAATGAGCAGGAAGCGTGGCGTTGGGCTTCTCGTCATCCTTTTTACAATGCTTATGGTCCTTCTGAATCTTCAGTGATCACTCATATTAGTAAGGTTATCCCTAAAGAAACGCTTTCAATTGGCCAACCTATTAATAATACCAGAGCTTATGTGCTGGATGCTCAGCAAAAACCTGTTCCTATTGGTGTTGGCGGTGAGTTGTATGTCAGTGGTGATGGCTTGGCTCGTGGGTATCTTAATCAAGAAGTTCTAACGCAAGAAAAGTTTATTTCAAATCCTTTTACTGAAGGAAGATTATACCGTACCGGAGATTTAGTGCGTTATTTACCTGATGGTAATCTGGCATTTATTGGCCGTATTGATAACCAGATCAAGATACGGGGTTTTAGGGTTGAGCTGGGTGAAATAGCTGCAGTGTTGCAAAATCATCAGGAGGTTAAACAGGCCGTTGTTATACCTGATGAGTCTAAAAGTTATTTGATCGCGTATGTTATTGTCCATCAGACGTCACAGACAAAAGATTCATTACGAGAATTTTTGAAAGATCATTTGCCTGATTATATGGTGCCTGATGCCATCGTATTTGTTGAAGAGCTTCTGCTCACCACCAATGGAAAATTGGATCGTGCTAAATTAGCCTTACCGCAAGACAATGATTTTTTCCGCAATGAATATGTTGCGCCGGAATCGGATCTTGAGCAAAGTCTTTGTCAGATTTGGTGTGAAGTGTTAAATGTCGAGCGGATTGGATTAGATGATCAGTTTTTTGAGGCCGGTGGTAATTCATTGTTATCTATCACACTTCAGCGAAAAATTGTTGAAAGTCTTGAGGTTGATCTCAGTGTTACCGATATTTTCAGTTATCCGACGATCCGTGGTTTATCACAGTTTTTAACGGGTACACAAGTTAATGACACTGAAGAAATGTCAGCAACTAGCCAGGTGAAGAATAACGAGGATATCGCGGTTATCGGTATGGCACTGCGTTTTCCTGATGCAAGTACTCCGCAGGATTACTGGGATAATTTATGTGCGGGTAAAGAGTCTATTACCTTTTTCACTGATGAAGAATTGCAAAATGCCGGTGTATCAGCAGAGCAGCTCAGCAGCGATAATTATATAAAATCAGGTATATTACTTGAAGGACTTGAAGATTTTGATGCAGAGTATTTTGGCTTTACGCCAAGAGAATCAGAGATCATGGATCCTCAGCAGCGATTGTTATTTGAGTGTAGTGATGAAGCTTTACAGGTTGCCGGTTATGGCCGACGTTCGAAAAACAACCAGATTGGCTTATATGTTGGTGTGGGTGAAAATCGCTATTTATTTGACAACTTATTATCGCAAGATAACTTAATTGATACCTACGGTAATATGGCTGTGATGATGGGCAACAGTAAAGATTTTACTGCGACCCGGATCTCTCATAAGTTAAATCTTAATGGACCGAGTATTAATGTTGGCACCGCATGTTCAACATCACTGGTGGCCATAAGTCAGGCATGCAGTAGCTTACTTGACGGCAGTTGTGATATGGCATTGGCCGGAGCAGCATCAATACATCAGCTGAAGCCTGAGGGAATAAGCGTTGTCGATGGTGGTATAGCCACACTGGACGGGCATTGTCGTCCGTTTGATGCAAAGGCAAGTGGTACGCGACCAGGTAGTGGTGCAGCAGTTGTTGTATTAAAACGTTTATCTGAAGCATTAACAGATGGAGATGAAATCCATGCCGTGATTAAGGGCTCAGCCATTAATAACGACGGTTCTGCTAAAGTGGGTTACACAGCGCCGAGTGTTGAAGGCCAGAGCAATGTTATAAAACGTGCTTTAAGGAATGCCAGTGTTGGAGCGGATTCCATCGGTTATATTGAAACCCATGGTACCGGGACTAAGCTTGGGGATCCTATGGAAGTAGCTGCCCTGAAGCGGGTGTTTTCTTCTACTGGTAAGCCTTGTGCTTTAGGTGCAGTGAAAGCGAATATAGGACATTTGGATTCAGCAGCAGGTGTGGCTGGCTTTATTAAGTCGGTATTTGTGGTTAAACACGGCATCTTGCCACCGAATATTCATTTTAACGAACTTAATCCAGAAATTGATTTTGCTAAAACGGGCTTTTATTTAAATTCTGAAATGGAAGAATGGCAAGATTCTCCGACGCCTAGACGTGCCGGGATCAGTTCATTCGGCATCGGGGGCACTAATGTTCATGTTGTGCTTGAAGAGCCGCCAAAAAGAGCAGAAAAGCAGGCATCGTCCTCTTATCAGCTAATGGTTTTATCGGCTAAAAGTGATGATGCACTGCAGGCTAGCCGTGAACGTTTATTGCAAGATATTAACCGTGAACCTCAACGGTCACTGGCGGATATCGCCCATACGTTACAGGTCGGACGCGAAGATCACAGTTATCGCTATGGCTTTAGTTGTGACTCTATCGATGGCTTATCGAAGCCGTTGTCTCGTACGATACCGAGCGCTGAAACTGCAATGAACAGATCAGTGGTATTCTTATTTACTGGTCAGGGCAGTCAGTATGCTGGCATGGCACACGGTTTGTATCAGCAGGGCGGGGTTTTCCGGGAAACGTTTGATTATTGTGCTCAATACTTACAGCCTTTATTAGGGCAAGATATTCGTGAATGTCTGTCTCTGCATACTGGTTCAGCAGACGTGACACAACGTATATCTCAAACCAGCTTGACTCAACCGTTATTGTTTTCTCTTGAATATGCTCTGTCGCAATTTTGGCTGAGCCTGGGAGTGAAGCCTTCGGTAATGATAGGACACAGTTTAGGTGAATATGTAGCGGCGACAATCGCTGGCGTATTTACTTTGGATGATGCTTTATCTTTGATAGTCGTTAGAGGAGAGCTGATGCAGAGTGCAGCACCGGGCGCGATGTTGTCGGTGGCATTATCTGCAAGTGAATTAGAAGAAAGAATTGCCGGGGCTGGTTGTAGCCTGGCAGCAATCAATGGCCCACAAGCTTGTGTTATTTCAGGCGATGAAGCGGCGATTACATTACTGGAACAGGAATTAATATCACAAGAGGCAGTGGTTAAGCGTTTAGCAACATCTCATGCTTATCATTCAGCGTCAATGGATCCGATCTTGCCAGCCTTCTTTGAAGAAGTTAAAAAGTGCACTCGGAATAAACCACAGATGGCGTTTATGTCAAATGTTACCGGTGAGCTGATCAGTGATGAGCAGGCGATTGATCCACAATATTGGGTCAACCACCTGAGAGGGACAGTAAACTTCAGTCAGGGTATTAAAAATGTTTCCGTAGAAAACCCACTATTTTTGGAAGTGGGTCCGGGACGTGTACTGACAGATATGGTTAAACGTCATGATGGCTTTGAAGCGAAAGATGTATTAAATAGTGTTCGACATCCAAAAGTACAAAGTGACGACGTAGGATTTTTATATAATACAGTGACGAAATTGTGGCAGGCTGGGATTGAAATTGACTGGTGTGGTTTACGTGATGAAACGCCAGTACAGCGTGTAGTTTTACCGCCTCATCCTTATACGCGTCAGCGTTACTGGTTAGAAGCTGGTACCAGAGTATATCAGGGAGTTAAAGCGGCTAAGCAGGCGTTGACCCGGGTAGAAGACTGGTTCTATAGTCCTGTATGGTCGACATCAAGTCGGTCGTTGAAAGCAAAAGATGTTCAGGAAACTTCTATTGATTTCAGTGAACAGGGTTGTTGTCTGCTATTTGTTGATAAGGCAAGTTTTGTTGATAAATTGGTTGCTGAACTTAAGAAAACTCATCCTGATTTAGCGGTTGTTACTGTACACTCAGCGGTTGATTTCGGGAAAAATGCTAATGACTCATTTGAAATAAACCCAGCTGATGCTGATCATTATCAGCAAGTTTTACAAGGTGTAAAATATTTGGGTTATCAAGTTGAGCTGATCCTTCACGGTTGGACTCTGAATAACTGTTCGGCTATAGGTGAAATGCTGCCTGTACCAGACTTGGATTTGGGTATTAATAGTATCTTACATTTGTGTCAAGCGATTGAAAGTTTTCATTATGCTACCGATATTGAATTTAAACTTATTACTAATAATGCGAATGCGATCGATGAGTATGATGTGATTTCTGCTGGTAACGCAACTTTGTTACCAATCAGTCAGATTATCAGCAGTGAATATGCAAACCTTAATTGTCAGACGTTGGATGTTCATTTGGTTGATGGCAACATGAGTGATCGCACTGTGAGTTTGTTATGCCGCGAAGTGTTAACACTTTCGGATGATAAACTGGTGGTATTTAAGGATAACAGGCGCTGGACTAAATCATATGAACAAGTTGAATTGCCTGAGCAGCCAGAAAACTCACTATTAAAAACTGCTGGGGTTTATGTTATCAGCGGCGGATTGGGCGGTATTGGTTTGTCAATTGCTGAATATCTGGCTGAGAGTTATAGTGCTAATTTAGTACTGACAGGCAGAAGTCCATTACCGGAGCGGGAAACCTGGGAACATTGGTTGCAAGTTCATGAAGAAAAGGATGAGGTAAGCCAAAAGATACGGAGAATTAAAGGGATTGAAAGTAAAGGTTCGAAGGTAATGTACCTTAACTGTGATATCTGTGATGAAGATGATGTGCGCAGACTCATTGAAATAACCAGAGATAAATTTTCAGTGATAAATGGTTTCATTCATTCTGCAGGTGTACCTGGGGGCGGTTTAATGTCTCTGAATACAGTAGAGGGCATGAATAAGGTTATTAAGCCCAAAATACAGGGGACTTTGACTTTAGTTAACCAACTGGCAGATCAGAACCTGGACTTTTTTGTTATGTGCTCTTCTTTAGCTTCTGTTATCGGTGAAGTAGCTCAATTTGAATATAGTGCTGCTAATGCCTTCCAGGATGCAGTGGCGTATAGCATGAGTCGAAGTGAGACTCAGTTTATTGCTATCAACTGGGATGCTTGGGGACAATCAGGTATGGCAGCCAAGGCTGATTTACCTGAGTGGATGAAAGCACAGCAAATGAAGGATCTTGCCGATGCTATATCGGATCGTGAGGGTCAGCAATTATTTGCACGAATCATGCAGGATCCTATGTCGCAAGTGATCATTTCAAGAACAGATGTAAATGAGCGACTCATTATTGCCAATACACATGATGTTGACGACAAACCTGAACGGGAGCAAGCCAAGTTATATTCACGTCCAGACATTGACACTGAATATCTTGCTCCAGAGACGGATATTGAAAAAAGATTAACAGAAATGTTGCAAGTGGCTTTGGGGGTAGAACCTATCGGTATCAACGATAACTTCTTTGAGCTTGGCGGTGATTCTCTGTTGCTGGTGAAAGTTGTAACTGAAATCAATGCGGTATGGGAAATTAAATTGTCGTTAAAAATGATATTTGATCAACCTTGTGTCAGTGCAGTAGCCGATACGGTTATGCAGCTGTTGGCGTTGACGGATACCGAAGATGAAAGTAATGAAGATGTTGTCGAAGAAGGATTGATATAAAGCCGTATGATGTCGTTGCGAAAGCGAGTTAACAAGGTGTTTTGTTGTACTTAAAAGAAGGTAAATTAGCTTTTAACGCATAAAACACTAAGTTATCCGTTGAACTTCGGCAAGCAATAGCTCAGTTTAAAGAATAATTTATTGAGCTATTGGCTAACAACTCAAAGTTTGCGATACAACTTATGCTGTATCGCGAACAAAGGCTTAACGGTGACACCACATCTATGTCCTTTTCTCTGCAAAGGTTATGGTTCATCGGGCAGCTTGAGGGGGGAAACGGACAAGAAAGCGTCACAGAAATAGTTTTATTGTACACTATTTAGTACAACGGTCTTCCATTTATCATTCCAATCATTTGTATGTATTTTCGCTCTTAGTTGTAAAATAGGATCCAAGCCTTCTCTTGACCAACGCATATGTTGCTGTCCTTTACATCGTTGATTTATTGAACTTTCTACTGTCGACTCGGCTAAGTGGCTGGTAAATACCAACCCCTTCACTTGGTTCTGTCGCATCTTGCATCATTGATAAAAAAAACAAGGTGAAGTTTGTGTGAATTTTAGGCAATATGGTTGTTTGTTCATTCACTGATGTTGAATTTAACTATGGCGCTCAGTTTCGCAAATAAACAGTTCCCCTCCGCTACTATATTAATGTCTGTTCGTTGGTATGTAGCTTACAAGTTGAGCTATAGAGATATCGAAGAGTTATTAGCTGAACGCGGTGTACAAGTAGATCATGCCACAATTAACCGTTGGGTTTGTGAATATGCACCTCAGCTAGAAGCTGCTTTTCGTCAACGTAAACGCGCTGTTTCTAGCTCTTGGCGGATGGATGAAACGTACGTCAAGGTAAAAGGTGAATGGCAATATCTTTACAGAGCCGTTGATAAATATGGTGATACCATCGACTTTATGTTGAGTGAAAAACGAGATGAGCTGGCCGCCAGATGTTTTTTTCAAAAAGCGATCAAGCAACATGGTATTCCTGAAAAAGTGGTGATTGATAAAAGTGGCAGTAATGCCGCAGCTTTGGATACGATCAATTGGCAAATATGCTTCGCAGGAATGATCGGCTGTTTGATCGAAGTACTTCAAATTAAGTACTTGAATAATTTGGTTGAACAGAGCCATCGCCCCGTGAAATGGAAGATGCGAACAGCCTTGGGTTTTAAATCCGTTTTAGGCGCTGAAGCAACGATTGCTGGAGTTGAATTGTGGCAGATGCTCAGACATGGCCAAATGGAAAATTCAAGTAAAATGAGTCTGTGGGAGCAGTTTTACTCACTTGCAGCTTAACTTTGCCTGAAATAAGGCATTTTCAACTTTACTCTCAAGATGCGACAGAACCTCCCACACTAAAAGTAATTCGGCAGTAGATGAAGCTACTAGCAACGACATAGAAAAGTGGTACAAGCATTGGACGATTAAAGCCAGTGTCGGTTTTTTTATCTTTGGTTTTATTGTGATCACTAATCAGTTTTCAAAAAATGAAAAAGAACAAACAGAGCCGACAAAAGAACCTGGTTATATTGAAAGTTCAATTCCTTCAGGAACACAACAAAATAACCATCCTTCAATACCAACTGAAAAACCTAAAACGCTTAGAGCGCTTGAATACGAAAACATGATAGCCAAAAGTAAAACCTATCATCCGTTTTATAAAATGAAGTTATCAATATCAGGTCATGCTGAATATACCGATAACAATAGGAGGGTAACGGAAATATATTTTTCAGCCACCCAGAACGGACAACACGTTTTTACCTTGAAAAGCTCTGATTTAATGCGAGCTGGATATGATTTAAGGGTTTTAACTCATTGCTCAGTACAAATTAAGTTCTATGATTATCAAGATTACATTACTTGTAACGCACCAAGACAAGGAGTTGTCCTTGGTGGTGAGCAATTAGCAAGTAATTAGCATATTTTGTTTTTCTTGGTTTTAAATCACACACAATGCGAAAATGGGTTAAATCAAGCCAGTAACAAGTGCTAGGTCACATCGTAGATAGTAATGATTGGTTCGTCAGTGGTGCTCAGAGCGAAGCGGATTTTTTATGTTCTTCTATTTTGAGCAATGCACAATCTTGGGTACTGTAGAAAAGGGATCTTTATAGTCTATTTTTATACCCGTTCACCTTTAATAAAAATAAATCCCTCCGTCCTGCAAAACTTCTTTTAAGTCTTTTGTTTTTTAAAGTTCAACAAACATGAATAACCACTTTTATTGGAGGGACCCGCGTTAGCGGGAGGTGCCAATCAAAGTGTTTTTAATGTTTCGGGGAAATGGATAAAATACTGATTTTATTTTTGCCTTAATCTTTTTTATAATGCATCAACAATCACAGAATACACTTTAATTATCAAAGGTAACTTAAATGTACAAAATTTTATTTTTTTCATTCTTTTTTTCTTCTCTTTCATTTGGGGGAACAATTCAATGCGGTGGTACTGTTGAAAAAATAGGTTTGCATGCGAATAATAGAATACTTTTAAAATTAAGCAGTATGAATACTAAAGTTTTTATATGCACTATAGATGCAGAATGGACAGTTTCTGGTACTAGTTATAAAACTAGTGCTGAAACCTGTAAAGCAATGCTTTCGATGTTAATGCATGCTAAAGCAACAAAAGCTGATATGGGTGCTGTTTGGTTTGATGGAGATGATGTTCCTGAAAGCTGTAATGGTTGGCTTGAATGGAAAACTACAAATGTTAGACATTTTATGTATTAAGTTGTTTAGTTGTTGTACCAGTAAATTCATTGTGCATCATTAAATATCTAATTAACGTGTTAGTTGGTATTTTCTATTTGTTATCATTAGCGCGTTTTTTTACTTCAGTAAAATTTACGAACAATTCACCCAAAACAACTTCAGATTTCACACAGCACACCATAATGAACAATCAAATCCATACCAAACCAATAAACAGGGCTTCCCACAAGTCCAATAGTTCCGATAATTATGGCTAGGAGATACAGGTACCATTTGGACGTTTTTAAGCGGTTAGGGGGGCCTTTTGGTACCAGTTTCAGTACCTGTTGGTAGGGGGCCTATATCGAACATGATTTAATAATTCTCTTAATCGGTCAATTTCATCCGACATTGATTCATTTTGTCCGCGCAATATTTCACATTCAATTTCGATTTCATAAAATTCATTGAGGGCTTTTTTGGCGGCTTTTGAGTTGGCATCTGTGCGGTATTTTAATCTTAACAGATCAAGTCTTTGTTCGAATTGTGGATCGTCTGAGAAGATTTTTATTAGCATTTTTAGGTTTTAATATTTACACAATTTTTACATGTTAAAATCTAATTACTGTTTCATATGTAAACTCATGATTATACATACAATTGTATTTTATTTTTATTTTGTATCTATAAACTATTTGGCACCAATCAAACCGGGTAACAGTTCATATTTGTGTATTGTCATGTTTAAGTTGATACAGTCTAGAGCCTGTATAGGTTTGAACTCATGTAAATTAACAGAAAACATTGTTGAACTGTAACCCTAATTTAGCCTATATGGTCAGTGCCAACTATTTTATTGAATATATCATTCATCAAATTTTTATTTCTTGAATTTTCATCAAATTTAATAGACCTGGATTCGTATAATAAGTGCATAACCCTTGTAAATAACTGATAGCAATATACCTATAGAAATGAAACAAGACTTAGGTGTAAAGTAAACAGTTCTCACACAATTTACAGAGGCTACAAATGAGCTACAAACACCTAAGTCTTGAAGAAAGACATTATATAGATATTGAACGTGCAATGGGAACATCTTTGAATAAAATATCAAAAGCACTGGGGCGTTCGCAGAGCACAATATCAAGAGAGGTAATTCGAAATACAGGATTCAAAGGATACCGACATAAACAAGCGTTTCGTAAAACTAATGAACGCCATAAAAACAAGAATAAGTCGGTTAAACTTACCAACGAAATCAAAGTACTTATACAAGCTCATTTAGCGCTAGATTGGAGTCCTGAACAGATTTCAGGGCGACTAAAGAAAGAGAATGTACTCAGTCTTCACCATGAAACTATTTATCAATATATTTTATCAGATAAACAATCTGGAGGACTACTTTACAAGAAGTTAAGGCATCAAAATAAGAAGTACCGTAAACGTTA
>JABSOJ010000208.1 GCA_013216005.1 Alteromonadaceae bacterium
GAGGGAAAACCTCATGCACGGAATCGAAGAGGGGCCGTTGGATAAGCTATGCGAAGCCTGCGGCCTACTCTACTTACATCAGTTTTTTATATATGACGGTTAATAAACCGCCTCACACTTATCATCACCAAGAGCAAATGGACACACACGGCAGTCGCTGTTGTGGCTTGAGCCGCTATTGCTAGCGGTGCGCCCATAGCTATCTGTTGTCATGGTCGAGGGTATCTCTTGATAACCATTTGGTGCTTTTAATCGACAGCAGGTATATGCTCGAACCAGTCACCTTTTGGCCAGGCATCTGCACACCATTGGGCTAGTCGTCTAAGGATAACTGGATCGACACCCGCGTCGGCGAGCATGCGTATTGATCTCAGAAAATAGTCGGCATGCTGTTGTTTAGAGCCATTAAATATTTTTCCGTTACTAAAGGTTATATTGTCCTCTGAGGGGGTATAGCTTATCGGATCGAGTTTTGTCCAGTTACCTGTTTCCCTTGGCCAAGTCGCTAAATCTATCTTACGAACTTCATCAACCCATTCATTAATGACAGCATTATAAATTTTCGCCCGCAAAGTAGAGTCATTAGCATTGAGCGATAGCATCGCCGATTCATCGCCGAAATCGCTGCTAATCATCCACCATAGTTGTACATAGCGCATGCGCCAGCCCTTTTCTAAATCATTTGGTACAAAATCATTACTTCTACTTTGCCACAGTTTCATCAGAGAGGTTATCGAGCGGAAGCCCTCCGTAGGTCCTCCTTCCCTTAACATGTCATATATATGGAGAAAATGATAACTCCAATCCATTGGACCACCCTTGATTAATTGGTCGTATTCACCAGAATGTACCAACATTTGTAATTGGTACCAAACACTTGACATATACTTGCCTTCCATCTTGGTTTGCCATGGAAAGTTGACAATGTTGTAAGAGGTAAAATGCGGGGCAATTTCAAAAACGGTACGATCTTTCCCAGGCCACTGCCTAGTTCCTTCAATGGGGTCAACTAACGGGACTGCTGGGTGCATGTCCGCCAAGTATTCCAAGTCATGCTCGTGCATAAATTCAAAAAATTTAACTGCCATCCATTTGGATAGGTTCATTTTGGTAAATTCCAAGCCATATTCTGAATGACGATTATCTATTACCGTGCCGGTTCGTGTGCCCCAAGAGTCACTTCTGCCACCGTCATCAGATCGACCTGTGGCCAACCAAGTTTTGACTTTAGCATGAAAACTGTCCATCAAATCACTGGCACTACCTGAGGCGATAAGTTGCGCGGGGATGCCGTTAACTAATGTATTGGTGACATTGACATACTCTTTATTTGCCTTACCATTTAAAAAATAGTTTTCCGGCCATAGATCTTTTCCATGTACTTCAGGTAACCATGATTTCCAATCGGGTAACTGCACGGCTATGGGTAACTCGGTGGCATCGAGTACAGAGTCAAATTCTACCACTTTATTAACTTCTGCTTGACTGGTGCCATTTGGAAAAAGATAGGGTTCCATGTCAGTATCTGCATCAAGTACCGCAGCTAAACCTGCACCGGCCGCCCATTGCTCTATTGGCTTTTCGTTGAGCTCAGCTCCCGGCTGATAAGGAGGGTTCCAAGGTCTGCCATGTCTTTGAGGAGCTAAAGAGCGAATATAAGAAGCAATTTCTTCTCCCTCTGCTTGGGTCAAACCGTGAAACTTCGACCGTTCAATAATAGAATGATTAGAATAACTAAAATATTCCAAATCAAATCCGCTACTAAGATGACAGTCCATACATTTGGCATTCATGTTGTCGTTGGTGCCAGGGAAGTTAAGTTGCGCACTTTCATACAAAGCTTTGCCGTTGGTAATCGCTGTTGCACCGGCAATGGGAGCCTGCCAAGTGTCAGGGTCTTCATTTATGAAGTCTGATTCAGGGATGAGTTTATTGCCTCCGGCGTCAAGCACATTAAATTTAACCACTCTATAGCCGAGCGAAACGCCATTATGCTCATTGAATCTAAAATCGACGGTATTGCTACCATTGACAAAATCATTGCTAGCCAGAGCAAACCTAACCGTGGCAACTTCACTGCCAATACCGCCATAGCTTCTCTCAGGCTCTTGCACATATACCGATCCATTGGTGATAGCAGTCCACGAACCATTGTTTATCTTTATTGAGGCCTTGTTGTTATAGGACAAATTGTTTACCTGCATCCACAGTTCTGCAGCACTGGCGCCAGTGGCTAGATCAAAAGTTCTGGACACTATGGTATAGTCGTCACCGATAACTTCCACTGGTAGTAAGATAGTACTCGCTTCGTTGTTCGTTACATTAATCGCTATATTAGTGGAAAAATCTCCGAACCATTGCACATGTTCTTCAAGCATACGCCATTGAAAGTTATAGGTCCCCCTAATAGCAGGTGCTGTGATATTAAAAGTAAAGGTAGTATTGGCTCCAGGTGCAACATCGTCAGTCAGTGCTACCCGAGAAAACCCCCAGGTAGTATTGCCCTGTTCATTTTGACTGCCGAGTTTATAATCATCAGCTAATGTCCAAGCTGAATCGCCAGAGTTGGTCATGGTGACACTCACCGATACAGTTTCGCCAGGTAACATGGTTGCGGGCACATTTTGCGATACAAATATGGCACCATATAGTTCATTCACTGGGTTGACGGTAATGCTAACGGTATCACTGCTAGTTGCACCATCATTATCGGTTGCCGTTAGTTGAAATGTCAGGGTGAGCTGTGTGCTGGTTATTGGCGCATTGAACGAAGCGGTTGCAGTATCGGCATCGGTAAGCGTAACCGGTGTGCCTGCTGTTTGACTCCAAGCATAACTTGCAATCGAACCATCGGTATCTGTTGCACTCCCTGATAAAGATACAGCCGTTTCTTCATCCGCCGTTATATTGCTTCCCGCATTAGCAGAAGGTGCAATATTGGCAGGTGGCGGTACTGTGCTACTGCTATTAATAACAACATTGATAGTATCACTGCCTATTGCACCATCATTGTCGGTTGCTGTTAATTGGAATGTCAGGGTTAGCTGTGTGCTTGTTACGGGCGCATTGAATGAAGCTGTTGCAGCATCTGCATTGGTAAGCGTAACCGTCGTTCCTGCTGTCTGACTCCACGCATAACTTGCAATCGAGCCATCTGTATCCGTTGCACTCCCCAATAACGATACCGCCGATTCTTCATCAGTAGTAATATCACTTCCTGCATTAGCAGAAGGTGCAACATTGGCTGGAGGTGGTGGCGGTGTTGTACCACCGTCACCTCCTCCACAGGCTGTAATAACAGTAGCAAGCATGATTGACATGACTAAACGTAAAACAAGGTTGATCTGCTTGTATGATTCAGGTGAATTTAATTTATGTTTCTTACTATTTTTCATGTTTAGAACATCTCATTATATGGACTGTCGACAAGTTGAAAATACTCTGTGGTTTCGCTTTTAATTTACCTGCCAGAATTAACTTTCACTATTTAGTTAACCGCTTACGATAACGTTCAATTAAGGCATTGGTTGAGCCATCCATGGTTAATGGCTCCTCACTATCCGATAACTTTGATAACACTTGGCTGCCTAAGGCTTTACCTAATTCAACCCCCCATTGGTCGAATGAGTTGATTTGCCAAATAACCCCCTGTACGAAAACTTTATGTTCATACAAAGCAATTAAACTGCCTAACGTTTTTGGGTCTAATGTATCAAATAAGAAAGTATTACTCGGCTTATTCCCTTTCATCACTTTGTGACTTGAAAGCGTATTGATTTCATCTTCGCTACATTTAGCTTTTACCATTGCTGCACGTACTTGCGTTTCTGATTGGCCTTCCATTAATGCTTGGCTTTGACCAAAACAATTAGCGGCAAGCATGTCATGATGATTAGCAAGCTCGTGAAATGGTTTTAACGGCAACATAAAATCAACAGGTATAGGCGTTCTACTTTGATGGATCAATTGATGAAATGAATGTTGACCATTGGTTCCTTCGCTACCCCAAATAATTGGACCAGTATCGTAGTTTACTTCTTCATTATTAAATGAGACAGACTTGCCATTACTTTCCATGTCTAGCTGCTGTATATAGGCAGGAAGCCCACGTAAATAATGATAATAAGGTAATAATACTTGTGATTGAGCGCCGTGGAAATTACGATACCAAATACCGAGTAACGCCATAATTACTGGCATATTTTCATGTAAAGGTGCTGTTTGAAAATGCTCATCAACTTCAAATGCGCCTTGCAAGAATTGTTGGTAATTGTCAAAGCCAATTGATAAAGCTAATGGTAAACCAATTGTTGACCACACCGAGTAACGACCGCCAACCCAATCCCACATGGGAAAAATATATTCTTCGCTAATGCCAAATTCTTTTGCGGCGGATACATTTGAAGAAACACAAGCAAAATGTTTGGCAATCTCAGCTTGGCTAGCATGCGTTAAAAACCACTCTTTTGCGCTGTAGGTATTTCTTAACGTTTCTTGTGTGGTTAATGTTTTTGATGAAGTAATAAATAACGTTGTTTGTGGATTCAACTTGGCTAATACATCGGTGATATGACAACCATCAACGTTGGCAATGAAATGCACTTTTAATTGTTTCTGTTGATACGGTTTTAAAGCTTCAGACATGATTTTCGGGCCCAAAAATGAGCCACCGATACCAATGCTAACGACATCGGTAAATGCTTTACCTGTGTATCCTTTAACTTCACCGGATGAAATATTATTGACAAAGTTTTTTACTTTACTTAATGCTGCCCTGATATCAGGCATCACGTCTTGTCCGTTAACCATGACGGGCTTGTCAGAAAAATTCCTTAAGGCGGTATGCAATACTGGGCGGTTCTCTGTTAGGTTTATTGGTAAGCCGCTAAACATGTCACTGCGGTGTTGTTCAAAGTCAACACTTTTAGCAAGTTCTATGAGTAAAGGTAACGATTGAGCGGTTAATTTATTTTTAGAATAATCTAAGGTTATGCCTGCGGCGGTAAGGGAGTAATTAGCGAAACGCTTGGGATCTTGTTTGAACAAATCTCTCATATGAATGTGTTCGACATCTTGGTGATGTGCTACTAATTGTTTCCACTGGGCTGAACCGGTTAACATGTGCGGGTTCCTTGTATTGTTTATCAAATTTAATTCGTATGTAATCGATAACATTGTATGTGTTAAGTTTACTCTGGTCAACGCTGTTGTTGTCACTTCAGATTACACAACTTATAGTTTATTAACTAACTAGTGCCTGAACGGAAAGTCTACATGTCTTATTACGTATGGGGTGTAGCTGCTTTTAAAGTTTGAAGATCTTTGGAAATCAGTCGGTTTTGATGATAATTCAAGCATATTATGTGTTTTTGGGCCAAATTTTAAAAATCTTCGTTTTTAAAAATAGCTCGAAGAGCATATGTAGTAACACTTTCAGGGGTTTCCGTTCAGGCACTATATAGAAAAAGCTAAATCTCAAAAAGTTAATGGTGAGACTGTATTTCGCTTAGCATCAGTGTCTAAAACATTTGCTGCAACTATAACCACCATGCTAGCGCAAGAGCAGTATTTAAATTTGTCAGATCCTATCACAAAATACCTTCCTCATTTTTCCCTAGCGATAGATGGCGCCGCCGAACAAATTCAACTTAAACATTTGTTAAGTCACTCAAGTGGGCTAATGCCAAACGCTTATGACAACCTACTCCATGAAAACTGGAGTATGGATAAAATCATTAGTCGCTTTAACCGCGTCAAACCTATTTGTAGACCTGCACAATGTTATGGATACCAGAACATCGCCTATGCCTTTTTGCAACCCGCCATTGAAGCAAGCCAACCTAAAAGCTATTCAACGTTACTTCAAGAAAGAGTTTTCTTGCCACTAGAGATGAACAATGCTTCTGTCGGTATCGATGTGTTTTTATAAAAAAATGCGAAGACAAACGTCCCTGTTCAACTTCTTCTAAATTTAAAATTACAACTCCTGAAAGAATCGGTCTGCACGCGGAATATAATAATTATCATAATCCAAAGACATTACCACACTGCTTGAGCGACCAATTATTTCATCTCTTGGTACAAAACCAATTACTCTTGAATCAGCGCTGTCATCTCGGTTATCACCTAATACTAAATAATGTCCCCGTGGCACTTTTACTTCAGAGAAGTTTGATAATTGTGAGCCTGCTGAATTAGTTCGAACTGTATGAGTATTACCTGATAAATTTTCCTCAATATCAATGACTGAACCATTTATGGCCACCTGTTGATAACTTAACTGCTTACCGTTAATAGATACGCGGTTATTTTCCATAGAAATAATATCTCCAGGTAAGCCAATAACTCGTTTAACCAAACGTTTATCTGAAACAACTGAATCAAAAATAATAATGTCATTATGTTGTGGATCTGACATTTTGATCAAGGAAACATGAGTAAAAGGTATTCTGACATCATAAGCCATTTTATTGATGAAAATTCGATCCCCTTCAACAATCGTCGGTTTCATTGAACCTGTAGGTACTTCATTCCAATCAGCCACTGCACTGCGAAAAACTAGCATTAAACTTAGAAAGACTAACAGTGATTTATTATCTTTCCACATTTTTTTTAACCAATTATTCATTAACTTTTCCTTATTTGAAAACTATCGACTTACCTGTTACTACTGACTAGACATTAACAAATAGGTTCAACAAATGGATATAAAGTGACATAGATAAATGTAAGAATTTATATTCACCCACAGCAACACCAATATTGTAAGCAAAAAACAGTAATAAAATCAACACCATTTATCAGCATCAACCTATCTATTGAACCATTCATTGTACTTGTTTACACATTAACACAACCAATTGAAATTTATGTATTTTAAAAACTTGATTAATCCTTGTTGTATACTTTAATTAGTGCCTGAACGGAAAGTGTTAATATACTGATTTTAAATAAGAAATAACAAAATGGTCTTGCGAAGATTTTATTGAAAAGCGGTGAAAACGGTATAATTAGTTAAATTTAGTCGTTTTTATTAAAATCTTCGGGGAAAAAATGCGCGTTCCTACCTCACCACAACTTCAATTAGGCCAACTTGATATTGCGAGTATTGATATTAGCTCAAATTCACGTGATGATATTCCTCAACTCCTTCGTGGTTTACAATATCTTTATTGCAATGATGAATTACGCGAAAAAATATTCAATATTCTTGAAAAACTCACACCTTCAACAGTCAATATTGAGCTTGGTCGCCCTGGAATGGATTGGTGGAAAATATTGGTCATGGGTTCATTGCGATTAAATTTAAATTGTGACTTTGACCGCCTTCATGAATTGGTAAACCAGCATCGCACAATTCGAGAAATGCTTGGTCACGGTTTTCTTGAAGATAAACGAGAATATAAACTACAAACAATTAAAGATAATGTGCAGCTATTCACGCCTGAAGTGCTTGATGAAATCAATCAAGTCGTCGTTAATGCCGGATTGAA
>JABSOJ010000209.1 GCA_013216005.1 Alteromonadaceae bacterium
AAATCTTCGTTTTTAAAAATAGCTCGAAGAGCATATGTAGTAACACTTTCAGGGGTTTCCGTTCAGGCACTAAATAGATAGTTCCAGTTCAACAAAATAACTTTTAATGATTATTTGTATGAGATTGATTCGCATTTAGATTAATGTTTGTGTATGATATCTTCAATCTGATTTTTAACATTCATTAATTTATTTTATAAGACTGGAATATCTATGGAATTCAAAAGAAAAGCACTCGCAATTGCCGTAATAATCGCAACTTCAACGTTAACTGCCTGTGGCTCAGGTGGTAGCGATACTGATACTGATGTTGATGTTGATGTTGTAACACCAACTAATTCCGCACCTACGGATATCAGTCTGTCTAATACTAATGTTAATGAAAATGAAATGGGTGCCGTTATTGGTACCTTATCTACTACTGATGCCGATTCAGGTGATACTTTTACTTACAGTGTTGATAACATTAACTTTATTGTTGAAGGTGCTCAGTTAAGCCTTGCTGCTGGTTATTCATTTGATTTTGAAGAAAATGAAACAATAGCGATTAATATTGCAGTGACTGACAGTGCAGGAGCGTCTTTTTCAAAAGAACTTACTTTAAATGTTGTTGATGTGCTTGATGCATACGTATTTGAAAGTAAATTAGTTGATGATGAATCAAGTGTTTCTTATTCAGGACAAACTGCCCGTCACGTTTTAATTGCTGAATTAAATCATTATATTGGCAATAAATTACAAGTGGAACTTGATGCGGGTACATTAACCAGCAAGGCCGATGTTTTAACTATACTTGATAAGTATTACCGTACCAGCCCAGAACAATATGATAATTTCGAAATTACTTTTATTGATAATACTGTTCAAACTCATATTGCTAATATTTCAAGTAGCCCTAAAAATATAAATGGTAAAATGGCTGGTAATGATCCTGAAGGTCAACATAAATCTTGGGAAATTGACCAATTTGCTGGTTGGGGTGATAAAGGCTCAATCACACCAGAAGGGTTAATCGATCTTTTCTTTGATCAACTGGCAGACAATGCACAAGAGCACATAAACGGTGCTGTACGTCAAACGGCTACTGGTGAAGATATCACTAAAGTATATATCAATACTGATGGTACTAACCTTAAAGAGCTTATCCAAAAATTCTTACTGGTAGGCATTACATATTCTCAGGCGACTGATGATTATTTAGGTAATGAAACAAATGGTAAAGGTTTACTCTCAGATCACAGTCAAGATGGTTCAAAATCTTATAGTAAGTTAGAACATCAATTTGACGAAGGTTTTGGTTATTTTGGCGCAGCCCGTGATTATTTAGACTACAGTGATGATGAAATTGCCAACAAAGGTGGGCGTGAAGCTTGGGCAGGAAAATATGATAGCAATGGTGATGGTAAAATTGATTTAACATCTGAAATCAATTTTGGTAATTCCACTAATGCAGCTAAGCGTGACCGCGGTAGTAAAGACAATGCTCATTCAACTGATTTTACCAAGCAAATAATGGAAGCTTTTATCGCTGGCCGTAAAATTATCAATGACAATGCGGGTATTGAATTATCAGAAGCGCAAATGACAGAATTAGTCGTGCAAAGAGATATTGCTGTAGATGGCTGGGAACGTGCCATTGTTGCAACAGTTGTTCATTATATTAATGAATTGCACAGTGATTTAGGAAAAATGGGCAACGAAGACTATAGTTATACTGATGTGGCTAAACATTTTTCTGAATTGAAAGGATTTGCACTAGGTATTCAATTTAATCCTTATTCAGCCGTGTCAGAAGAAAAGTTTGCTGAACTTCACGCTTTATTAGGTAATGCACCTGCTCTTGAACAGGAAAAAGTTGCTGATTACCAAACTGATTTAATGACAGCGCGTGAAATCTTAGCAACAGCGCTAAATTTTGATGCTGATAATGTTACTAACTGGTAGAAGTAAATCTTGATAGCCGTTATTTCGCAAGTTAGTTAGGGTTTTAATTATACTTGTGAATGGCTGTTACAGATAATTAAAGTAAATAGAGCTTGGGTCTTTTTGGGGACCTGAGCTTTGTCGTTTATTTAAAGAGTAAAATTAATGTTTACTAAGCAAAAATTATTGTTATTGGCAGTGTCGATAAATGCAGCTCTTATTTTAGGTGGCTGTGGAGAAAGTACGAGTAGTTCCAGTGGCGATGGCTTCAATAATGGGCCTGTCTCAGGAAATGGTACTGGAACGGATTTTAACCAACCCGCGCTTATCGAAAATATTACCACGAACGTTATTGCGTCAACATATCAAGAGTTTTTGCAAAAAAGTGAACTGCAACAACAGGCGGTTGAATTATATTGCCAGCAAGAAATAGTTAGTGAGTCCGTTGGTGGAGCATCGTCGCAACTTGATGAAGATAAACTATCGGCAAAAGACAGTTGGCGTAATGCCATGAATATCTGGCAGCAAATAGAAATAATGCAAATTGGGCCGCTTTCTAATGATGATAATGCGCTACGTAATAAAATATATTCCTGGCCCATTGTCAGTACTTGTGGTGTAGATTTTGATGTTACCTTTTTTAAAGAAGGTACAGTCAATGGCGCCCCTTACGATATTACTAAACGACTAGCTTCCAGAAAGGGTTTGGCTGCACTGGAATATTTACTTTTTAACGATGAATTAAACCATAGTTGCAGTAGTGCTAGCCAGCCCGATGGTTGGAACAATCAAACCGAACAATA
Source organism: Alteromonadaceae bacterium (assembly GCA_013216005.1). Classification (GTDB taxonomy): domain Bacteria; phylum Pseudomonadota; class Gammaproteobacteria; order Enterobacterales; family Alteromonadaceae; genus JABSOI01. The sequence goes on from JABSOJ010000209.1 coordinate 2,727, forward strand.
CCGAAAAGTTGTCCGTTGTGAATTTGCCGGCGAAGTGGCAAAAGACATCAATAACAATGCTCAAATATTAGTAGATGCATGGCAAGGTACTGATGGTTACGCTGCCATACTTAAGCAAGCTGGCACCACTGGCAGTGACTTTGAAACAGAGCATCAAGCGGTTAATGTTATTAGTGATGCGATGTTTTATCTGGATTCTTTCACTAAAGACGGAAAAATTGCTGCACCGTTAGGCTTGTTAGTTAATGAGTGTGGTTCTCAGGCATGTCCGGAAATTGTAGAATCAAAATATAGTGCTAATTCACTTAATAATATTATCAACAACTTGATCGGTTTTGAAAAATTACTCACTGGCGATAATAAAGGTTTAGGTTTTATTGATTACTTAATTGATGTGGGTGATCAAGACACAGCTGATACAATGAAAGCTGATGTACAACAAGCCATTAGCTCAACCCTAGCCTATGAACTTAGCTTAGCTGATACGTTAGCGACGGATCCTGACCGGGTTGTACTAACCCATCAGGAAGTGAAAAAAATTACGGATAAACTTAAAGCAGATTTTATTACTAGCTTAGCGTTAGAATTGCCGCAAACTGCTGCTGGAGATAATGATTAATTATGATGACCTTATTTTCGAATCATTCGATTTCTTCTAATTTACGCCATTTTTCTTTAAAACATTTGCCTTCAAAAAGCGGTATTGTGGCAAGCATAAAAAAATCATCGATTGCGTTGGCAATTATTACTGCGGTGGTATTCCCAACTTCTGTTTTTGCTTTTGATGTTAATGAAGCAAAAGAAAAAGAAAAATCAACCTTTGATGAACGAATTCAAATCATTGGTCATAGTGATAAGTTAAGAAAAGAAGCGGGCTCTGCTACTTTGATCGGAGAAGCTGAGCTTGAAAAGTTTAACTTTGATGACATTAATCGAATTTTATATAACGTACCCGGTATTAATATTCGTGAAGAAGACGGTTTTGGTTTAAGACCTAATATTGGTTTCAGGGGCGCAACTCCAGAGCGCAGTAAAAAAATAACCGTGATGGAAGACGGTATTTTAATTGGTCCTGCACCTTATTCTGCCCCAGCTGCTTATTATTTTCCAATGATGAGTAAAATGACCTCATTGGAAGTTTTTAAAGGGCCTTCCGCGATAAAATATGGCCCGAATACTGTTGTAGGCGCATTAAACATGACAACCCGCTCGGTTCCTGATGATCGGGAAGGATTGTTTGATGTATCTTTAGGCAGCAATGGCTACAGTAAAAGTCATATTTTTTATGGCAATACACTTGATGGAATTTCAAACGGTAATTTTGGTTATTTGCTTGAAGCGGTAAATATGCAGTCTGACGGTTTTAAAGTACTGGATGGTGGCGGTGATACCGGTTTTGATAAAAATGATCTGATGCTTAAATTACGGTACGATTTAACCAGTAAAGAATTTAGTCAGGTTTTTGAATTAAAAGTCGCTTATGCGGATGAAAAATCTAATGAAACTTATCTGGGATTAACGGATCAAGATTTTAAAGCGAATGCCTATCGACGTTACGCTGCGAGTCAATTAGATAATATGGATTGGCAACACAGTCAAATTCAATTCACTCACTTTTTAGAAGCGGATAAATTTGATGTTACCACCCGCGTTTACCGTAATAATTTTGAGCGTCAGTGGTTTAAAGTTAATGGTTTTAAAGCTGGTTTTATTACCCGTGATCTTCAATATATTCTCGCTGAACCTGAAGAAGAAACTAACGCATTGTTTTATCAGGTGCTAACGGGTACCAGAGACAGTGAAAAAGAAGTTGAGAAGATCATCCTTGGTAATAATGCGCGGGAGTATTACTCACAAGGTATTCAATCTGAAATATACTGGGAGCATGAACTGGCAGGCTTAAAGCATAAATTCAATGTTGGTGTCAGATATCATCAGGATCAAATTGAGCGTAAGCACACAGAAGACGTATTTTTGATGCAATCGGCTAACTTGATCAGTGACGGCAGTGAACAAGTCGCTACAACCACGAATGTGGAAAAAACCGATGCACTTTCGATATTTATGCAAGACACCATTAATTGGCAGGCACTTGATGTTACTTTCGGTCTTAGGGGCGAGTTCTTAGATTCTACGTATCACAATTTAAAACCTGGTAATGAAAACGACTGGCAAAAAAAGACCTCCCGTATTTGGTTACCCAGTATGAGTGTTTTTTATACTTTGTCTGAACAAGCAGGTATTTTGTTCGGTATTCACGAAGGGTTTATACCAACAAGTCCAAAGGAAGGCTTAAGTGTAGATATTGAAAATAGTATCAATTATGAGTTTGGTGCCCGATTCAATAATCAAAATACTAAAGTTGAAGCAGTGGTCTTTTATAACGATATAAGTAATTTGAAAGAAGGTTGCACCTTTTCTGCGGCTTCTGAATGCGGGAAAAGTTTAGATGCTGAAGTGAACGGTGGTGAAGTTGATGTTTACGGATTAGAGTTTTCCACCAGCCATACTTTTAACCTTAACAGCTCTTTTGATTTACCCGTCTCTATTGTTTATACCCATACGGCATCAGAGTTTAAAAACTCTTTTGAATCTGATTTTCCAATGTGGGGGAACATTGAATCGGGAGATGAATTACCCTATTTGCCTAAAAATCAGTTAACACTTAATGTAGGTTTAATTGCTGATGTTTGGGATTTAAACCTTATAGCACGCTATGTTGATACATTGGCTGAAGCTTCTGGTACAAATGTTATTTTAGAAGGAATGTCGACCAATGCTTATACCGTAGTGGATTTATCATTTCATTATGATATTGGTGCTAGCGGGCGATTATACATAAAGGCTGATAACGTGTTTGATAAACAGGAAATTGCGAGTCGACGCCCTTATGGAGCTCGTCCAGGTAAGCCACAACAATTTTTTGTTGGCTATCAAACTAATTTTTAATTGGTTGAATAAGTATTGTGCCGGTAGCTGATTTTTTGTCGTTAGACTTTTTATTGATAAACGTAAACGAACTGACTAATTATTTGTTCGACGCGAATAAACGACTTTATTTTGTTTATATTATATCGGCCGTATTGCTTGTTATTCCTGTTTATTGGCGAACATTCCCAGAGAGATCGGGTGTAGGTTTTTTTAAATATATATTCCCCTGGTCACTTTATAGTTCACAATCGGCACGACATGACTATGCCTTATTAGTGATTAATAAACTGATAAAATCGGCGTTATTTCCTTTTATCATTATCACCATGGCACCCGTTGCTATCGGTGTTTCATCGCTGTTGGAGTTTATTTTTGACTATCACGAACCTGTTGTTTTATCTTCATCAGCGATAATCGCAATTTTCACTTTGTTTTTATTTGTCGCAGATGATTTTACCCGCTTTTTACTGCATTATTTCTTGCACAGAATTCGTTTCTTTTGGGAATTTCATAAAGTTCATCATTCCGCAACAGTCTTAACGCCTTTTACCATTTACCGAAGCCATCCGGTTGAAAGTTTGCTCTATGCTTTGCGTATGTCTTTGACCCAAGGTTTTGTTGTTGGTTGTTGTTATTATCTATTTGGTCCTACATTGAAGATGTTCGATATTTTAGGTGCCAATTTATTTGTTTTTCTGTTTAACTTTTTTGGCTCTAATATACGGCACAGCCATATATGGTTGAGTTGGGGAGATAAAATTGAAGGTTGGATAATTAGTCCTGCCCAGCATCAAATTCACCACAGTAACAGGCCAAAAGAGTTCAACAGTAATTTTGGTTCGGCTCTGGCTATTTGGGATCGATTGTTTTCTACGTTGAATAAAGCTTCACAAGTGGGAGAACTGACGTTTGGTTTACCCGTTAAAAAAGGCGCACACAATAGTGTGCACAGTAGTTTATTACAAATATATGTTGAGCCTTTTAAAAAATCTGGACGGAGATTGTTTAAAAGATTAACGGACTGATTTGTAATTAGCAGACAATTATTTTAATCAGCATCAGACCATTATTGTTTTTTATTCATTCTCTTAATTTTTCGCTTTTTCCACTCTTTTGCAACTGAATATCGCCATAATCCGTGTATGGAGAAATAACCCAGTATTGCAGCTATGGTTGCTACAATCCCACAGCCTAAGATAAATGAGGGCCCAACGGTAGATAAGCTATCAAATACCCATTGCCAACTAGCTTCAAAAGTAAAAGCTTGTTTAGGCTTGCTGAGCACCCAAGTGCCAACAATATAACAAAAATAGAAGATTGCTGGCATCGTTACCGGGTTAGTTAGCCAGACAAGGGCAATTGATAACGGAAGATTTGCATGAAAAAAAATAGCAGCAGCCGCAGCTAAAATCATTTGAAACGGCACAGGAATAAAAGCAAAGAATAAACCAACAGCAAAGGCTTTGGCTACAGAGCGTCTGTTTAGGTGCCAAAGATTGGGGTTGTGCAATAAATCACCAAATATTTGTAAGTGTTTATGATTTTTTATCGTATGATGATCAGGCATTAAACGTTTGATGGTTTTTCTTGGCATAAACTACATTACTTATGGATTAGGCAATCACTATGGATTGGTGGCTATTTACATTCTTTATTGGCGCTATTTTGGCACTATTGTTACCTATAACGCCACTACTTTATTATGTCTTATTATGGCACTGATCAAATTCAAGGCATTACGGTTCACAATTCATAGCTATCCTGCAGTTCAATCTTGATTGAACTGTTC
>JABSOJ010000210.1 GCA_013216005.1 Alteromonadaceae bacterium
TTCAATTTAAAAAATATCATTCACATTCAATTGTTTAGAATGTAATTAAAACCGACATTGCGTCGGTTTTTTTATGTACAGGGATGTACGTATGCCGCGATCACATGGCAGCTCTTAGGCATTCATGCCTTCGCTGTATTAATACATTCGTGTATGTTGATGTGAAAGAGCGGTGATTTTTTGTATCCGGTGTCATGTAGTTCCGGAATGAAAATATTTAAATTTACATTTTCCTTACATTTTTTGACGCATTATCCTTAGACTGCTTAAAAATTGACTGGTACAATTTGCACCATCAAATTTAGGAGACATTATGAACGCATTGACGAAAGGTCAACATTGGTTAGCGAAAAGACCATATATTATCGCAATAACAATTGCACTTATTTTAACATTATGGATGGCATCGGGCGTGATGCAAGCGCAAGAAATGCCGGAGTCGAAACAAAAGAAAGAGATCCCTGTTTCAAAGGTAAAAGTTGAGACATTTTATGCTGAAAACATTAATGACGGGGTTGAGGTTTACGGTCGAACTGAACCTGATCGTATTACTACGGTGAAAGCTGAAGTTGCCGGAAAAATTATTGAGGTATTAGCAAAGCGTGGCTCAATGGTTAAAAAAGGCCAGATGATTGCCCGTATCGCCATTAATGATTTGCAACAGATGTCACAAAAAAATAAAGCCTTGCTGAAGCAACGTGAAATTGAATATGCCGGCGCACAGAAATTAAATAAAGATGGTTATCAGGGTAAAGTACAAGTTGCCCGTGCATTTGCTGATTTACAAGCGGTTAAGGCGGAAATTTTACGCTTAAACATCGCTATTGAAAATACAGTTATCCGCGCCCCTTTCAGTGGCGTGTTAAATACCCGTTATGTTGAAGAAGGTGATTATGTTGATCGTGGTGATCGGATCGCCATGGTGGCTGATTTAGATCCTTTAGTGGTTCGTGCCTTTGTGACGGAAAATAACATTAGCCAATTAAAAGTGGGTCAACAGGCAAATATTCGTTTGTTAAATCACGGTAATAGCACGGGGTTGATCCGCTATATTGCCAGTGTTGCGGACGATGCAACTAATACTTTTAGAATTGAAGTAGAGATGAACAATAAAGATTATCAATTGTTAGCAGGGTTAAGTAGTGAAATAAATATTGCTTTAGAAGAAGTACCTGCAATTAAAATTTCCCCGGCGTTACTAGCTTTAGATGAAAAAGGAAATATTGGTGTTAAAAGTGTACTTGATAACAAAGTACAATTTACCCCAATTAATATCATTAAAAGTGAGAGTGACGGCATTTGGTTAACGGGCTTAGGGCAACAAGCTGACATTATTGTTTTAGGACAAGGTTTTGTCAGAGCCGGTGATACCGTTGATCCTATTTTCGCATCAGATAAGCCAACAGCTACGGCTGCTGGCATAGAATAAGGAGATTATATGCTGTCAATAATATCTGCTTCATTAACCCGAACCCGTTCGGTATTGATGATATTTGTGTTGTTGCTGGTTTCCGGCGCAATTACTTATGCAAATATAGCCAAAGAAGCCAATCCAGACATTACTATTCCGATGATTTACGTGTCGATGGTACACGATGGTATTTCTCCGGAAGATGCTGAACGTATGCTGGTTCGGCCAATGGAAAAAGAACTGAAGTCTATTGCCGGCATTAAAGAAATGTCTTCCAATGCCAGTGAAGGTCATGCATCTATTACGTTGGAATTCATTGCGGGTCTCGATCCTAAAGAAGCATTAGCTGATGTTCGCGATAAAGTTACTTTGGCAAAAGCTAAATTACCTTCAGAATCTGAAGAGCCTGAAGTGCATGAAGTTACTATGGCAAATCAGGTGCCAGTGATTACTGTTATTTTGTCTGGTCCGGTAACTGAGCGTGGTTTAATCACCATAGCCAGAGATCTTAAAGATAAAATCGAAGGTATGCAGGAAGTTTTGGAAGTTGATATTGGTGGCGATCGTGAAGATATGGTTGAAATCATCGTCGACCCATTATTAATGGAAAGTTATGGTCTTGATCAAAATGATATTTATAATCTGGTAGAGCGGAACAACCGTTTAGTTCCTGCAGGAACCATGGATACAGGAAAAGGCAGGTTTGCGATTAAAGTGCCTTCGGTTTTTGAAACGGTACAAGATTTATTGGAATTACCGATAAAAGTTGATGGTGATCGGGTGATCACTTTTGAAGACGTTTCTACCGTAAGAAGAGCGTATAAAGATCCAAATACATTTGCTCGTTTAAACGGGGAACGCTCTGTATCACTTGAGATAAAAAAACGCTCAGGTGAAAACATTATTATCACCGTTGATAAAGTTAAGGCTCTGGTTGAAGAAAGCCGTTTGAAATGGCCAAACCAAGTATTGGTTGATTATATTGGTGATCAATCAGTCGAAATTAAGAATACTCTGACAGATTTACAAAACAATGTTTTTTCGGCAGTTTTGCTTGTGGTAATTGTTATTATTGCTGCTTTAGGTATTCGCTCTGCCGTATTAGTTGGTTTAGCTATTCCGGGGGCATTTTTAACCGGTATTTTAGTGATAGCACTTGCAGGATTAACGATAAATATTGTTGTGTTATTTGGTTTGATTATGGCCGTTGGTATGTTGGTTGATGGTGCCATTGTGGTAACTGAATTTGCCGACAGACAACTTCACGAAGGCAAGTCAAAAAAAGAAGCCTACATGTTGGCATCAAAACGTATGGCCTGGCCGATAATTGCTTCTACTGCTACCACACTTGCGGCTTTTGCTCCATTAATGTTCTGGCCGGGCATGATGGGTGAATTTATGAAGTATTTACCTTTTACCCTAATTGCGGTGTTAACGGCTTCCCTGGCGATGGCGTTAGTTTTTGTACCTGCTATCGGAACATTGATCGGTAAGCCGCGTGAATTCACTAAAGAAGAGCAGCAGCAAATGGTGCTGGCAGAGAATGGTGATTTAACTCAGTTAACAGGTTTTACTGGTAAATATATAAAAATACTGAACAGTGCTATTCACCATCCGTGGAAAATTTTAGCCGGTACTTTAGCCATGTCTGTTTTTGTGATGTGGTTATACGCAAGCTCAGGTTTAGGGGCTGTTTTCTTCCCTGAAATTGAACCGCCAAGTGCTACATTGGTTGTTCGCTCTCACGGTGATTTATCGATTAGAGAAAAAGATGCGATCATGGCTGACATTGAAACGCGTATTCTTGATATGGACGAAATTGAAACTTTATATACGCTTACGGGTGGTAACGATCAAATTGGTACTTTTCAGGCGAACTTTATCAACTGGCAATTTAGACGCTCTGCTGACAAAATTATTGCTGAAATTCACCAACGAACCGAAGATTTAGCGGGTGTAGAAATTGAAGTACGCAAGAATGAAGATGGCCCGCAAAGTGGTAAAGATTTACGGATTGAATTGAGTTCTCGTTTTCCTGATAAATTACAGGAGTCGGTACGAATTATCCGAAATGCTTTAATTAGTCACGGTAAATTTACCGATATTGAAGACACAAGTGCTAAGCCCGGAATTGAGTGGCAACTGAAAATTAACCGTAGTTTAGCCGCAACTTATGGTGCTGACGCCGCGCTGGTGGGATCTACAGTACAAATGGCAACGAATGGTTTGAAACTTGGTGAATACCGTCCGGATGATGTTGATGATGAACTTGATATTCGTGTACGTTATCCAGAAGATAAACGTAATATTGGCAGGTTAGATACCTTGCGTTTACAAACTTCAGCAGGCTTAGTACCAATTAGTAGTTTTGTTGAACGTGTTGCAGCACCTAAAATTGATACCATCCGCAGAGTTGACGGTAAGCGGGTCGTTACCATTCAGGCTAATTTAGTTTCAGGAGCTCAATTATTTACAGAGTTACCTAAACTACAAGAAAAATTTCCTAGTTTGGGTATTGATCCCAGTGTAGAAATTGCGATTAAAGGACAAAATGAAGATCAGCAAGAGTCTGAAGCATTCTTAGTGAAAGCTTTTGGTATTGCACTCTTCGTGATGGCGATAATACTGGTGACTCAATTCAACAGTTATTATCAGGCATTTTTGATTTTAAGTGCGGTAATATTTTCTACGGTAGGTGTCTTTTTAGCTTTATTCATTCTACAAAAACCTTTTGGTATTGTTATGGGAGGCATAGGTGTTATTTCCCTTGCCGGAATTGTTGTTAATAATAATATTGTATTGATCGATACCTATAACGTTTTCCGACGGGAAGGTTTGAATGTAGTCGACGCTATTTTACGGACAGGAGCACAGCGTTTACGTCCGGTAATGCTGACAACAATTACCACTATTCTTGGTTTGTTACCTATGGTATTACAAGTTAATTTGGACTTCTTTGAACGTACGGTTGTTTTTGGTGCTCCTTCAACTCAGTGGTGGACACAGTTGGCTACCGCAATTGCTGGTGGTTTAGCATTTGCGACAATATTAACTTTAGTGTTAACGCCGTGTTTATTGGCATTAAAAGATTTACGTCAAGAGAAAAAGTTTGCAAGATTGAATACGGACAAAAATAATGACCTTCATTTAACAAATGAAGTAGCATAATTAGTGGATTTCGAATAAGTCTGCATTTAATCATTACAGTATAAATTGAGGTCGGTGGTAAATATGATAGGTGCTATTGTGTTTACACCCGACTTTTGTGTTCCATAAACTAAAACTAAAACTAAAACTAAAACTAAAACTAAAACTTATTTTTTATCATGCCTATGCAGTTTGCTCCGGTATTTGGAAAATACCGACAAGATAGATATAAAACTGGTCGATATTTCTCAAGTTCAGGGTAGTTATCGACCAACCTGTGTGATGTGCATAGGCAAGTTTTTTATTAACTTTATAATTCTTAATTTTACAACTATTAACCTTACAATAATGGTATCAAGCCATCGAGGACACGTATGTTCAAACATTCATTAAAAAGCTTTTTATTTTCTATTGCCGTGATAAGTTCATGCAGCCTTTTGTCGGTGAATGCAGAAGTGTTATCGGCAGCAGAAAAACAGCAAATAGAGAAATTAAAAAATACAGCATTACACTCTGATCTTGCTTATCAAATCGTTGAATCGATCACCACTGAAGTTGGTCATCGTATGATGGGATCTGAAGGGGATAAACGTTCAATAGAATGGGCCGTCAAGAAAATGAAGGCGCTTGGTTTTGATAAAGTGTGGACGGAAGAAGTTATCGGGCCAAAATGGTTGCGGGGAGAAATCAAAGCAAGCATTGTACAACCTTTCCCGCAAGATATTGTGGCTATTGCCTTAGGTGGTAGTGTTGGTACTGGTGAGCAAGGTATTACAGCAGAAGTTGTTCATTTTAAAACGTTCGATGAACTTAAAGCTGCAAAGAAGGGAAGTTTGACAGGAAAAATAGCGTTTGTTTCTTATCGAATGAACCGACATATTGATGGTGAAGGTTATGGTCCTGCGGTTGGTACTCGTGTCGGTGGTGCAAGTGTTGCGGCTGAAAAAGGTGCTATCGCGTTAATTATGCGTTCGGTAGGTACTGATAATAACCGTACTGCTCATACTGGTGTAATGCGTTATAAAGAGGGTATTGAAAAAATACCAGCGGCTGCTTTGTCTAATCCTGATGCTGATCTATTAGTGAATCAGTTCAAACGTGGCAAGCCGGTAAGTTTTTATTTAAAACTTACTTCAAGCAGATTCAGTACTGAAACAGTGAAATCTGCTAATGTGATTGGCGAAATTACTGGCAGTGAATTTCCTAAAGAACTGGTGGTAATGGGCGCTCATTTAGATAGTTGGGATGTTGGTACTGGTGCAATTGATGACGGCTTAGGAATAGCGATGGTTTTAGCCTCTGCACATCATATTGCTCAATTGCCGAAACGTCCGAAAAGAACCTTGCGAGTGATATTATTTGCTGCTGAAGAATTAGGTTTGCTTGGCGCTATAAGTTATATGGAAAAACATAAAGATGAAATCGATAGCCATGTTTTAGGGGCTGAATGGGATTTTGGTTTAGGTAAAATATACAAAATGGTACCTGGCGTTGGTGCAAGTTCGTTAAACGTAATTCGTGAATTAGCGCAATTATTAGCGCCGATGGGAGTTGCTTTATCACCGGAAAATAATGGCCGCGCAGACTCAGATATGGGCATGTTGACTGATGCTGGTATGCCGAGCATTAATTTTGCACCGGATGGCGCCAGCTATTTTGATTATCATCATACTGAAAACGATACTTTAGACAAAGTAAACAGTGAAGCTTTAAAACAAAATACCGCTGTTTATACGGTATTTGCATATTTTGCTACGCAGGCAGAGATTGATTTTAGAAAGTAATCTTTTTGATTCTAATTAAGTTAAGTTAAATTAAATGGTTGTGTAGGATGGGTTAACCGAAGGCGTAACCCATCAAGCAATATCAACTTATTACTCAAAACATCAATATTTGAAAAGGTGCAATCTACGTCACTGGTATCAAATTTGCTTACATTAACTTATCGTTATGTAAGATGGGTTAGCTAAAGGCGTAACCTATCAAGTAATACTGAACTAAAGGTCTCTAACAGGTTTAGCTTTTCGATTATTTGACGATATAAAATTGACGGTTGTTTTCTTACTCTTATTCTTTGGGGTTAATTTATGCGTAATGTGATAGTTAGTTATTTAACATTGTTTGTGTTGTTGTGTTCATTTTCAAAAATAGCTTACGGGCAAAGCTTGCAAGCGGTACAAATTTATTCTGATAATCAATTACTGGATTTAATCAAAGAAAATAAACATTTAAGTCAGATCGTCATTGATCAATGCCAATTGGTTCAAGATATTCAAGCCAGAGCGATAAAAGCAAAGTTACCTTCCTATCAGTTTTTATGGGGAGATATGCTGGCATTTGGTGTCTGCATTAAAAAAGATGTTCCGCTAGGGCTTCATTACATGCGTTTAGCTGCAGATCAAGGCTTGGTTGAATCATTAGAACAACTGGGTCGATATTATCATGTAGGTAAATTTATGCAGAAAGACATCGATCAGGCGATTCGTTTTCTTAAAGAAGCTTCAGCCCTTAAAAACTTAAAAGCACAGATGCGTTTGGCACAAATTTATAACCAAGGATTGGGTAGCCCTTTAGATTATCCCGAACTTTATTCCCTACTTCATCAAGCTGTTACTGATGATAAAAAAATTCATAAAAAAATATCTCAATTGTTGTCAAGCCTTGCTGATAAAATGCCAGAGCATGTAGTGAATGCGGCAAAAAATCAGATTTATTAGGATTGTTATTGCCTCGTACCAAGGTGCCTTTACTCTTATTGTGTCGAAAAAATTGTGTTAACACTATTATTCTACCGACTCAGAGATGAATGGCACTAGGTTAAGCCCTTTACACTTGATTTAAAACAACTATTTTACCTTTTAGGATGACCGTTTTTTATTAT
>JABSOJ010000211.1 GCA_013216005.1 Alteromonadaceae bacterium
GTTATTTACAAGGGTTATGCACTTATTATACGAATCCAGGTTATATTAATTCTAACATGAATTGTCTTGTTCACCGTCCTGGCTAATTTTAACGCACTTAATTTAGGGTTGTTTATTGCGATTATGTTAATGATGCTAGTTTATGGTAGAGAGTTTATAAAATTAGCGATTGATGCATTTCGGCAAGTTAAAAAATCATAAACATTATCGAAAAACTTCCCGCCAGTAAATTATCCGATCATTACCACGGTATAAGCCAAAAGTCGCCGTTGCTGAAGGGTTACCAACATAAGGACCATCAAAATTATTATCTGCATTGTCCCAGTCGTATTGCAGCCATTCGGGTACGTTAAAACCCAAGGTTACCGCACCTTGTTTGCTAGGATCAGGAGGCGACAAAACAACTTGACGGGTTTCACCCTCGAAAAAAGTACCCTTTCCAGAAACGGTAGTGGTTGCTGGTGCTAACATGAGATCTGAAATAACAGCTCCTGACGATGGGTTATCCGAATCAAGCGATGAATCAAATGATGTAAAACTATCCAGCTCGTTAGAGACAAAAGTACTTCCGTTCCAATGTTGAACATACATTGGCATTGCTATAGGTGATGTTTCAGGGCCAAATCCATTTTCTATAGTCCAACGACCAAAACGTACTTCTACACCAAGTGGATGCAAGGTTAATATGCCATTTTGCTCATCCGTATCATCATCTTTAGCACTGGTACCATCACTATCGGTAATTGAAGTGATCTGCAAATCAATATCTGTGGTAAAAGGTGAAATTATCGCATTAGCTTCCCTGATAAAATAATAATTGTCAGCATCGTTAAACCGATAACTGATCACACCATTGCCGCCATCGGTAAAATTTGCCTCTCGTAAATCAGCCTTTAATTTCACCTTTTTAAGATCATCCACAGTCGCCTCGGCACCCCTTTTAGTCGAATCTGTAGTAGGTTCCACACGTTTAATATCACTCGCTTGCAACTTCATCAAAACACCAGTGTAATTTCGTGTCGTAATATCAGTTTTCGATTTTGCCGTAATAGTAAATTCAGGTTCATCAATTCCGTAAGATATTTTACCTATAGATGAACCAATTGATTCCATTTGTCCAGTATAGACAAAAGTATTTCCACCAAACAAATCCCCTTTTTCAATAATTTCCAAAACAAAATGATCGGGAATAAATCGACCTACATGAGGCACTGAGCCGGTCACATTGCTTGTTTCAATATACTGATTATCTGACAAACGAACACTAAAACTGATAATGCCAACCTCCGGCCAATTCATTGCAGTAACTTCACTTATCCCATCATTAAAATCAGAAAAAGTATTGACGGAAAGAGCAGAATAATTGCCTGTCTTTGGTAACACAAGCGAATGACTGATAGTAACATTTTCAGCACTATTTTCTTTATTGAAATTAGGAGTAGCCGCATTATTACTTAGTACAGCATTACTATCCGGAACACCGTCAATATCGTCATCATCGCCTATTTGCCATTGCATCGCAGTTATCAATGTATCAAAGTTTTCACCTGCTTTTTTGAAGAGTTCTCCATTCTCATCCGTAGCGGCGGTATTACCATCAACCTCCACATAAAATCCAAAAGGCCGTACAACAAAACTATTGCTGTTACCAAGCATAAAATTGCCAGAAGGCACACCATCAACAACAATATTATGACGAACATAAAGTTTAACTTTTCCCGCATCCGGATAGGTAAAAACGAAGTCTGCCGTGTTGGAAGTGTTAGGTCCAAAATCCATCGATATATTGGAATAAGTGTAGTTGCCCCCCGCGTCCTGAGTAGATATTAACGTATCAGTTATTCCATTATTAATCGTCACCTGTTGACCGGCACAAGTGAAAGGATCATCGCATTCAGCCACAAATTCAATGGTAACATCACTGGTTAATGCGGCTTCGCAAGCGCCCGTTGATAAACTGGTTTTTACCGCCTGCAATGATAATATTCTGGATTGATAACCTATATTTGATGGCTTACCAGAGAGTTGAGTCGGAATATTGATTGCTTCGCCACCAACCATAAAACGAAAGCCTGTATCAGCAAATACAAGATCACAACTATTACCTCCGCCACTATCACAAAATAAGTCATCAGTTGGTGTAGTGCTTGGATTTGCCAGCGACAAAGTTACTGTTTCAGCCAAAGTATGATTAAAACTAAAACTGGTGCTGCCAATAAAGCTGGGTGAACTTATAGTTAAACCATTACCCTGAAAATTGACAGAAACTGACTCCGCACTCAACACAGAACAATCACTATTGTTACAAGACTTAATCGTTATTGGCTCTTCCGCACAAGTTAAACCCGTACCGTCATGCACAATTTCGAAATGATGTAAGCTTAATACCGTTTCACCGCATAAAGTGCCAATTTTAACATTATCGATATTTTGATAAGTAACTATACTCGTTCCCTTTATTTTTACCTTTTTTACTGTAGAAATAGCGCCGGTGAAATGAGCATTGTCTTTAATTTCAATATTATTTCCAACACTGTACAGAACGGCATTAACGATAACGTTCTTTTTCAAATGGGTATCTGAATAACTCACCAATGCCAAAGCATCAGCTGAGCCACCTTCATTGATTTTTGCTTGCTCTTCAATATCAAAATGATGAGCTTGTCCATTGACATAAATAGTGACTGAGCCATTAATAAATATTTGTGTATTACCTTTAATTTCCAGTTCATTGAACCAGTATGTGCCTGAGTTAAAGGTAATTTTGGCATCACCCTTAAAGAGTGCATCGTCAATTTTGTATTCAGTCGCTGTAGCCAAAAAGGTGATAATATCGTCGCCATCCACCACTAAATCTCTGACTTCAGTGGTATTATAATCTCCCCCCGGACCAATGGTTTTAGTAGCATTATTCAAAAAGATATCAGTAGTCGAAAGTGTAGTTTGAAAATCAGGTAAGGTCAGCGGAGTAGCCCATAAGCCAGAGGCGGTACAGTCTGTGGTATTACAGCTATCATTACTGGTGTGCTTTTTTTCTTTTTCGCTAAGACTGGAGAAGGTCAGAATATTATCACTATCACCAATAACTTGTCCGGTATCTTCAAATTCAATTTTACTACCCGCCTGATGACCTTGAATGGTGTCAGGAAAATAAGCAGCACATGAATTTAAGGAACATCCACCCGAAGAAAAAACAATATCGCAACTATTACCCGAGCCGTCATTGCAAACTAAAGGGTTATCAGGAGTAATACTTGGACTATCAACAGATAACGTCAAGGTTTCTACATCGGAATGATTAAAATTGATGGTAGTACTACCAATGAAATTATGAGTACTTTTAAGTAAACCGTCTGTATGAAATTCAAGACTTACCGAGCCCGCTATCGACGTTGAACAACTAGAATCAGCACAAGCTTTAATCGTGACTGACTCTGCTGCACAAACGGAAGCTGCTGCATCATGAGCTATTTCATAATGATCAACGACAACAGGCGTGCCGCTGCATAAAGTGCCAATGGTTACATTACTGACATTTTGATAAGTCACCTTACCCGTTCCCTTTATTTTGACTTCCCCAGCAGAAGAAATCGCACCAGTAAGATGTGCATTATCTTTAATATGAATATTATTACCTACGCTGTACAGAACGGCATTAACGATAACGTCTTTCTTAAGATGTGTATCTGAATAGCTTATCAATGCCAAAGTTTCAGCTGCTCCACCTTCATTGATTTTGGCATTGTTTTCAATATCAAAATGATTGCCTTGTCCATTAACAAAAATAGTGACTGAGCCATTAATAAATATTTGTGTCTTACCCAGAATTTCCAGTTCATTGAACCAATATGTACCTGAAGTAAACGTGATTTTGGCATCATCAGTAAAAAGTGCATTGTTAATTATATATTCAGTAGCGGTAGCCGAAAATGTAATAATATCAGTTCCATTCACCGTTAAATTTCTTATTTCAGTGGTATTGTAATCACCATCAGGTCCAATAATTTCACTCGTATTATGCAAAGAAACATCAGTGGTTGAAGAGGTAGTTTGAAAAGCCGGTAAAGTTAAAGCGCTGGCATATGAGCCAGAGGCAGTACAGTCAGTTGTATTGCAGGTATTATTGCTGGTATGTTTTTTGTTTTTTTCGCTAAGACTTGGAAATGTTAAAATATTATCAATATCACCAATAACTTTACCCGTATCTTCAAATTTTATTTTACTACCCGAGAGATGACCCTGAACTGTATCAGGAAAATATACCGAGCATGAATCCGCAAAAGCATATTGCGAAATAACGGTTAAAATCAAAAAAAAATATCGTAATTTTAACATCACAGCTTTGAACATATCACCATCCTTGTACGTGTCTAATGAATCTTGAATATTATGAAATAAACCCTGTCGACTTATTCAACCTAAACGATCTTTATGTTAACTATTTTAGGTAAGCCTTTATAATAACAATTGATAATACCATCTATAACGAAACATTATAATAGCTATTTTTTAATGTTAATTTAACAAGTATAGAAAAGAGCTTTGTAAATCCCAGAAAATCATTTGTTTTTAACTAGTTATAAAAACGCTTACATCATGATATATTTTTTCTGAAGCCACTTTTTAACATGAGTTGATTACTTCAGCTATTCGACTCATATTATGAGTTGAATAATTATTTAGTAACATATTTTTGACAAAAACATCAATCAACTCAATTTAATGAAAGACAACAAAAACTTGTTACTCAACTAATAGAAACGAGCTATTTTATTGAAGGTATTTCCAGAAGAAAATATAAAGCATTAGCCAAAATATCTGATGCAACAGCAGTGAGGGATTTAACTGATCTGGTAAATCAAAAGGGTTTAAAAACATCAGGAGATGCTAGAAGCCATCGATATTTTATTATTAAATAACTGATCTCAATTTCATCGGCAAATCCCAATGAGTTAATGTTAAATGAGTTAATGTTAAATGATCAAGCAGAATAAGTTAACCAACGGCGTAACCCATCACTTTCATTCATTACGTAACGATTTAACCACTTGATAAACTGACATTTTGATGGGTTACGCCTGCGACTAAACCATCCTACGCGATAATAATTCGACTTAACAAAGTTGATAACGTTTGTAGCGAACAAGCACAATAAGACAGTTTATTATTGTTCAGACACATTTAACTTGAACATAACGAAAGCTATTAATTAACTTGGTGTTAAACTTAATTTTTTCAAAAACTATCAAAATATCCTAAACTTATAACTTCAACAGAAATTAACATCCCACAACCAGCATGATTAAGGGAATGACATGAAATTTCATAGAACTAAAATAGCAAAATTTCAAGATCAGCATTGCAAGTTAACTTTAAGAGAAGCTTTAGCTGAGTTTTATTCAATTAATGCCCATTTATTTTCAGTGCCTGAACCAAAAACCAAGTGGACAGAATTATTGGTACATCATGATGTTGGTCACGTATTTTTTGGAGTAAACACCAGTATTTTAGATGAAGCAGCAGGTGATTACTGGACGTTATTTGGCACGGATATGAGTTTTAAAGAATATCTGGCCTATACAAATACACCTGAAGGGAAAAAATTAATTAAAGATATCGGCTTTATTAATATCATCAAAAGTATATTCCTTGGCCTTCCTCTTTTATATAAAATTTATTTGCGATCAAAAAAAATGACACACAAATGGGAAGTTAAAGGCTACGAAAAATATATGGATGTCCCATTAACCGATGTACGCAAAATATTTAACTTGAAAATTTTACGTTATCACAAATAAATTGAATTATTTATTGGTAAAACAAACGACTAGCTCAAGCATCTCCTAGTCGTTTAATAAATATTATTTGTCCTTTACTTAACCGTTACATGAGGTGAACGTTTAACCACTTCATCATTAAGTTCAATACCAATTCCAGGTACTTCCGTCACTTGGAAGAAACCATCTACAGGTTGTGGATCTTGCAGACAAAGTTCACGGTTCCACTCTTTAATTGCATAAGTGTGGTGTTCATGAATCAAGAAGTTAGGAATAGCGGTTTCTAAATGTAAAGAGGCCGCTGTAGCTACAGGACCACCACACACATGGGCTTGAATGCGCACATCGTACACATCGGCATAATCACATACTTTTTTAGCTTCAGTAAAGCCACCACATAAACCAATATCAGGTTGCAGAACGTCAATGCTTTGATCTTCCATATAAGGACGAATGCCCCAACGGTTATATAAACGTTCACCACCAGCAATTGGTACATTAACTTTATCGGCAACTTTTTTGTGTATTGCTGAATTTAAATAATTCACTGGCTCTTCGTAAAACAAGCAACCCATTTCTTCTACAATTGGCCCCATTTGAATAGCACTGGCTACGCCCATTAATGAATGACATTCAAAAATTATATCAACGTCTTCACCAATTGCGTCTCTTATTGACTGTAATCTGGCTTTAAATAATCGTAATTCTGGCTTGGTAAATAATTTAGTACGGTCGAAATGTGAGTTACCATCTTTGTCATAAACTATCGGGTCAACTTTAACTGCATCATATCCCTGAGCAATAGCTTTTTCAGCCGCCCTGCCATACTCTTCTGGTTGAATTAATTTAGTTACCTCACTGTCCCAGTCAAACTGCAACTGGCTGGCATAAGTACGTAATTTATCATTAACTTTACCGCCTAACAGCTGATAAACCGGCACACCCAAAGCTTTAGCTTTAATATCCCATAAAGCAGTATCTATCGCACTCATTGCTGAATAAATAACTGGCCCGCCACCTAGGCCCCAGAAACTTTCACGCAGCATACGTGTCCACAATAACTCAGTTTGAAAAGGGTTAAAGCCAATTAACATTGCTTCACTAATTTCTTTAAGCATTGCCGCAGCAGCACTATGTCCCCAATCGTAAGCTAAACCAGCTTCACCAACACCGCTTATTCCTTCATCAGTATGAATTCGTATAAATACAGGATTCCAACCGGGGCGTTTAGGGCATTCAATATCAAAAATTTCTACATGGGTTATTTTCATTTTATCTCCATTTTATCCATTTCCTTTAATCCAAAACATTCAGCTTAAATCGTCGAAATAACAGTAACCAATAGTGTGATTACCATAACGGAAAAATTCATAGTCACTTTATTAAATAAAATTGATGAAGGAAATTTTTCAATTAGCCAGACCAATAATGGTCTGGCTAGTACATTTAAACTACCGCAGTAGGATTAATAATACAGATGATTAATTTTATAATTATTTTTTTGGCTCTGTTCCATAATATTGTTGTCACCCATAAGCTGCTCTTAATATCTGTTGAAAATCCAGCTTTGCGTAAGT
>JABSOJ010000212.1 GCA_013216005.1 Alteromonadaceae bacterium
TTCTCATTGTCTTGCACCTCAATAAGTTACGTTCATTTATAAGTATAGACAACAATTAGCTACAACAGAGCCAAAATTATACACTGGGGCACCAAGCACTAAATCTCAATACGCTGCTTAAGTATCACAGCTAGCTTATCACAAGCATTGGCTATTACTTGCTCTGTTGTTGAAAAATCAATACAAGCGTCTGTTACCGACACGCCGTACTCTAAATCACTAACCGGTAAATCAGCCCTTTGATTTCCGGCAAATAAATTACTTTCCAGCATAAGACCAATAATAGACTTATTGCCTTCACAAATTTGATTAACCACATTCTCGGTTACCAATGTTTGACGACGGTAATCTTTATTAGAATTTCCATGACTGCAATCAATCACTAAACTTGCTTTTAAGCCTTGTTCAGCGACTTCCTGTTCACAAAGAGCGACATTAACCGAATCATAATTGGGTTGTTTACCCCCACGTAAAATAACATGCCCATCAGGATTTCCTGATGTTTTAATCAATGAAACCTGTCCTTGAAGGTTTATCCCCATAAAATGGTGCGGTGAAGCCGCTGATTGCAACGCATTTATTGCAACACTAAGACTGCCATTGGTTCCATTTTTAAACCCGATAGGCATCGACAAACCACTGGCCATTTCCCGATGGGTTTGAGATTCGGTTGTTCTTGCACCAATAGCTGACCAACTGAACAATTCCGCTAAGTATTGCGGGCTGATAGGATCTAATGCTTCTGTTGCCAAAGGTAATCCAAGCTCTGTTAAGTAAATAAGTAATTCACGTGCTTTACGAAGCCCCGTTTCCACATCAAATGATCCATCCATATGAGGATCATTAATTAAGCCTTTCCAACCAATAGTCGTACGCGGCTTTTCAAAATAAACCCGCATAACAATATAGAAACTATCCTGATATTTATCATGTAACACTTTTAACTTTCTAGCGTATTCCTTTGCTCCCTCAACATCATGAACAGAGCAAGGACCACTGATAACCAAAAGACGGTGATCACGTTTGTGAATGATATTGGCAATAACTTTACGTGCTGCTTTCACATATTCCCGACCTTTATCAAGTAAAGGTAACTCTTCTCTCAATTCTTGAGGGGTAATTAATACATGTTCAGCATTAATATGAATATCGTTTAATGTGCTTTTGTGCTCAGCATTAGGCATAGGTAATTCCGGTAAATAGTGATAATAAATTATAGATACAAAGTTCAAAAACAAAGACGAGCTGACATTACTGACTAAAATTAAGTGTAGTTAGAATATTGATAGAAGCTGATGATCCTTTTCCTAAACTACACAAAAAACGCAAAAACTTGATTTCGTAAACTTAACAGTACATCATTTGTACCGTTTATGTTACACGTATATTTTCTTCACGTATAGATCAATAGCCATAAAAAAAGCGCCTCAGGCGCTTTTTTTAGTAAAAACTTATTTATCAATTTTAATTACGCGTGAATAATACGCTGATCAATTAAATTTTGAACAACAGTAGGATCTGCCAATGTTGATGTATCCCCTAAACTATCTACTTCATTCTCTGCAATCTTACGTAAAATACGACGCATAATTTTACCTGAACGTGTTTTAGGTAATCCCGGTGCCCATTGAATATAATCAGGCTTAGCAAAACGACCTAATTCTTTAGCAACAAACTCTCTAAGTTCTAAAATCAATTCTTCACTTTCACTGATACCATTCATTAAAGTCACATAACAATATACGCCCTGGCCTTTAATTTCATGCGGGTAACCAACAACTGCCGCTTCAGCAACAGAAGAATGCAAAACCAGCGCACTTTCTATTTCAGCCGTTCCCAAACGGTGTCCTGATACATTTAGTACATCATCAACACGACCTGTGATCCAATAAAAACCATCTTCATCTCGCTTAGCACCATCACCAGTAAAGTAAGTTCCCGGATATTGACTGAAATAGGTTGAATAAAAACGTTCATGATCACCATAAACTGTTCGCAATTGTCCCGGCCAACTTCCCGTAATGACCAATAAACCCTGAGCCTCACCTTCCAGAGTGTTTCCATCTTTATCAAAAATAGCAGGTTGGACACCAAAAAATGGTTTACCAGCCGCACCTGGTTTCATATCAACAGCACCCGGTAGAGAAGTAATTAAAACACCGCCAGTTTCTGTTTGCCACCAGGTATCAACAATAGGACATTTGCTTTTGCCTACAATTTCATAGTACCAGTGCCAAGCTTCAGGATTAATAGGCTCTCCTACCGAGCCTAACAGTCGAATAGAAGATAAATCGGCTTTATTAACTAATTCATCACCAATACTCATTAGGGCACGAATTGCAGTTGGTGCAGTATAGAAAATATTAACCTGATGTTTTTCACAAACTTGCCAAAAACGACCCGCATCAGGATAAGTAGGAATACCTTCAAAAACTAAGGTTGTTGCCCCGTTAGCTAATGGACCATAAAAAATATAAGAGTGACCGGTGATCCAGCCAGCGTCAGCTGTACACCAGAAGACTTCGCCTTCTTTGTAGTCAAAAACATATTTGTGCGTCATTGCT
Organism: Alteromonadaceae bacterium; assembly: GCA_013216005.1. Taxonomy (GTDB): domain Bacteria; phylum Pseudomonadota; class Gammaproteobacteria; order Enterobacterales; family Alteromonadaceae; genus JABSOI01. The sequence continues at coordinate 2,565 of JABSOJ010000212.1, forward strand.
GCATAAAGAATATAACCTCCACAGGTATGTACAACCCCTTTTGGCGTACCAGTAGAGCCTGAAGTATATAAAATAAATAATGGATCTTCAGCATCCATCACTTCCGGTTCGCAGGTAGCAGGTAAATTAGCTACTGCTTCAGCGTAATTAATATCAACTTTGTCATTCCAACTAATCTCACCACCAGTACGATCAACTACAATCACTGAGTGAACATTCGGACAATCAACAATAGCTGCATCAACATTAGCTTTAAGTGGAATGTGTTTACCGCCGCGTAAACTTTCATCTGCAGTGATAATAACTTTACAATCAGCATCTAAAACACGGGTTTTAATAGATTCAACAGAAAAACCACCAAAAACGACTGAATGAATAGCACCAATACGCGCACAAGCAAGCATGGCGTAACCTACTTCAGGGATCATTGGCATGTAAATACAAACACGATCACCTTTTTTAACGCCTCGTTCTTTTAATAAATTAGCAAAACGACAAACATGATCATGCAGTTCTTGATAAGTTACTTTTAACTCATCGGTAGGATCATCACCTTCGAAAATTATCGCTGTTTGATCTGCTTTGGTTGCTAAATGACGATCAATACAGTTATAGCTCACATTGAGTTTACCACCCGCAAACCAAGTGACTTCAGAGTTTTTAAAGTCAACTTTACTAACGCTATCCCAGGGTTGATACCAATCAATAAATTTTTCAGCTTGTTCTGCCCAGAAAACATCGGGTTGTTCTATTGATTGTTTATACATCTCATCAAAAGTTGTTGTATTGATATGAGTATGTGCTTTAGCCTGTTCTGATACGGGGTAGCATTTTTGTAGTTGCTTCATTCTGGATCCTTCATTATTAATTCTATTACGGACAATCTAATTGTTATATTTTATAATGCATTTTGTTAAAAATTAGTATCAGACTTTGAGTTCATTTTGTTCAATCATAGATTGAAAAAGAATATGCCTGTGTTATTAGCAATTAATTATTCAAATAAACCTCATTATTTGGAAAATAAATCCAAAAACTAATTTATAAATTCATCGGCTTTTTGCCATTTAAGTTTAAGGTCGTTGAAAACATTCATGTATTTCCCCACTAATTTTGCCTCATTTAACATGGTGAATGCTTTGCTCGCCAATTCACGATCATTGTCTTCTAATTCGCCATTTTGTTTAATAACGATCAACACCTTTAACAAACTTAAAGTGAGTTTAACGTTTTTAGGGCTTAGCTGTAATGCTTGTGATAAAGATTTAAGTGCCGGATGCAGACGTTTTTTCTGAAAATACTCTACCGCCATACTATTAAGTTGTTTTGGAGTAAAGTGAATATCTGTACGTTCTTCTCTCTCTTGGTCAACGTATTTACTCACCACCTGACTAGTTAAACTATCACCTGCAATTTGTTTTTTAATTGCATCAAGCATAATTACTGCATCTTCTCTCATACCAAGCTCATGAAAAACTTTTACTGTATCAAGATTATCTTCTATAAAGGGTGCTGGCTTCAATGACACATGTGTTTCAACAATTTTTCGTGCTTTTACTTGTTGATTTTGCGCATTAAGCAACCTTGCTCTAACAATTTTTATTTGTGTTTTAAACATATGAGCGTCATGATAATTATGAACAAGTTGTTTGATATAACGCTCACTTTGTTTCAATATTTTGTCAGAGCTCGCATCAGTAATTGTAATGGCTAAATCTATCCCTGCCCTGATAACATTCAATAATAAAACAGGCGAGTCATGAATTGAATTTTTTGCATTTTTTGCAATATTACAAGTCGCTTCATATTGACCTTGATGGTCGTGATTCAACCGGGCTAAATCCCACGATTTTTTATTGCGTTCAATATTTCTGGGTGATAACGCCGTTGCTTTTTTGATTTCCTCATAAGCAAGTTCATATTCTTCTGCATCAATATAATATTGAGCCAGTAAATCATGAGTAGCAAACCTAGTCTCTGTTTTTTGAATTAACGTCGTTAATAATTCGTTAATCTCAGCCAACCTTCCTTGTTTTAATAGAGATTTGACATAACCAATTTGCACCCAGGCGTATTTATAGGTTTTCAATAATTCCTGATAAAAATTTTCCGCATCTTTTAATTCAAATAAACCAAGTAATGCATCGCCTTTCATTCTTAAAATATTGGGATGATAAATTCGAAGATCATCATTCGTTAAGTGTCGGTCTGCATAATAAATTGCTTTAGAAAATGCTTTATCATCCATGGCCTGATAAATATTAAAAAGCTGCTTCTTAACTTGCAAGATATGAACGAACCTGTCTTGAACCCTTTTAAGTGTTAATGGTTTAACCCAAAAATCATCCGGTTGAAGTTCAACAATTGAATTAACCAGACTTTCACTGGTTTCTGTGCTTAAAAAAATCAAAACAGTTGTTTTGGTAACATGTCCTTTAAACTTTAATTCTTCTAATAAATGAAAGCCGTCTTTATCACTTTTAACATTAAATGCACAAATAATAATATGAAAATGCATTTCTTCACATAGCTTTAAACCATAATAAGCTGTTTCAGAACATTTTATGCTCCTGATACCTAGTTCAACCAGTGCGAGCTTTAAAGTAGAGTGAACTAAAAGGTTATCATCAATAATTAACACATTTAATTTAGCGAAATGCTCCAAATCCGCTTGTATATCAACAAATGCCATCTAATTCATTCCTGTAAATTTACTTATTTTAAGTTGTCGGTATAACTATATATTATTATTTGTTTTTTTGAACAGTTGGTTAGGTATAAAAACCTATATTTCGCTATAACTTTCGTTTAATACAAAGCAAAATAATCACTCAGCATTTTGTCCCCATCAACATTATTATCTAAAATAGAAATCGTATAAACTAGAACCACGTTCTTACATCACCATACTGCCCGAGATAGGTGTTTCATTTAAACAAGTTTTCAATAATTCCAGTGCTTGTTTGAGTTGCTTTTGATTTTTAGGCGCGCAAGTACAAATCCGAATATTCTGCGGAGCATGAAATCTACCAATTGCATAAGACTCAGCTGATCTTATTAAAACACCTTTTTGTTCTGCATATTCAACAAAATCAACTGCTCGCCATGGTTCAGGTAAAGAGAGCCATACGTTAAAACCATGAGGTTGATATGTTATTTCAAAGCCTGACAATATTTCTTGCATGATATCATTTCTTTCAGCCATTTCAGTTGTGAGCCATGCTTCCATTTTATCCATTTTTCCACTGACTAACCACCGACAGACTATTTCTATCATCAATGGTGGCATAGTCCAACAACTTGCCCGCAAACTAACTTTCAGTGCCGATATTAATTTTTCACAAGCAACAAGATATCCAATTCGAAGACCACCCGAAAAACTTTTTGAAAAACTGGAAATATAAATAGTATTTTCAGGATCAAGTTGATAGAAACTAGCAACCTTATCATATTGAGGTAAAAATTGAACATCATCATCCAATATAATCACTCCATTTTGCTGACATATTTCAACAATTTGATTTTTACGCGTTAATGGCATTTGAACACTGGTAGGGTTTTGTATTTGCGCAGTCAGGTATAAAACTCTAGGATGACTCTGCGCACACGCTGCTTTTAATGATTCGATAGTAATTCCGCTCTCATCCATTTGCAAACCAACGCACCTAAGCTGCTGTTGCTGACAAGCGACATTTATTCCGGGATATGACAGCCCTTCACACAACACAGTATCCCCCGCCCTGCAAGTCGATTGCAACGCCAGAGAAATTCCATGTTGGCCACCATTAGTAAATAATACATTTTGTTCACTGCTAGTGATATTTCTACCCATAAGCCATTGGGCCAATTGCTCTCTTTGATGGTTCATCGCAGCTTCAGGTTGATAAGATAAACAACTGGCCAACAACTGTTGCTCGTCAGCAATTTCTTTCAACGCTGACGTAAGCATTTCAAGCTGCATTCCCACAGGCGCTTTAGCGCTGTGTAAATCAAAGCAACCATTATCAATGTCATGACTTAAATATGGCGAAGGCTTAGTCGATTTAACATAAGTACCACTACCTACTCTTGCAACTACGCTTCCTCTGCGCTCAGACTCATTATAACCTCGGGTAACAGTACCAATGGTTACCTGTAAAACATCAGCAAGCTGCCGCTGTGGTGGAAGCTTATCACCTGATTTTAAAATCTTGTCTAAAATGGCTTGATCGATGGCATCAGCTAATTTTTTATATTTAGGCAATGTGCCACTTACTAACTCTGGGATCCAAATTGTCATGGGTACAATAAAACTCTTGATCAAATTGTATGCATATATATCATTATAACAATACAAATTCAAACCGTTTCCCACCAATTGTACGCATACAATTACACAAGCACTGAGTAAAATAATGACATCGACCATTCAATTAGACACAACATCATTTATGCAAATATTTGAACAACTTCAAGGAATGATTCTGCCTTTATGTCTTTTTTCATTTCTGGCAACGGCAACACCTGGCCCTAATAATATTTTGCTCACTGTGTCTGGCAATCAATTTGGCTTTCGTAGAAGTTTACCTTTTCTTATAGGTATTCGATTGGGGATTGGGGTTATATTTTTCATGATGGGTACTGGTGTAGGCTCTTTGATCTTATCTTATCCGAAATATTACTTAACGTTAAAGTATTTGGGTGCCGCTTATTTAATTTATTTAGCTAGTGCCCATCCATAAACGGATGTTTTTTCATCTGAACTTTAAAATTAGTCATCAAAATAATTTTAGTTTGTT
>JABSOJ010000213.1 GCA_013216005.1 Alteromonadaceae bacterium
AGTAAACATCATACTTTGTAAAGTCAAAAACTGGTAAATTGAATATCCCCAAAAGCACGAGTTTTCGACAGCCTAGTGTTAGCCCCGGTAAAAGCGCCTTTTTCAGCACCAAAAAGTTCAGCTTCAGCAATAGATTCGGCAATAGCACCACAATTGATCGCAATAAATTTTTCATGACAACGGGGCGAACGTTCGTGTAAAGCCCTTGCGGCAAGTTCTTTACCTGTACCACTTTCACCTAATACCAAAACGGTAGCGTTGGTTGCAGACACTTTATCAATGCGCTGATAAACTTTTTGCATGCAGGGAGCGTTGCCGATAATGCCTACCAGTTGTTTTTGTTCACTCAGTTGTGCGGTTAATAATTGGTTTTGACTACGTAGCTGATTGGCTTTATAGGCTTTATTAATGGTTAATAATAACTCTTGTCGTTGAAATGGTTTAGACAAATAATCATCAGCACCTTGTTGAAGGGCTTCAACAGCGTGGCTGATAGTTCCGTAGGTTGTCGCAATAATAAAGCCTAAACTGGGTTGGTTTTTTTTGACATAATTGAGTAAATCTAAACCAGACAGCTCGCCTAATTTCCAATCTGAGAAAATAACATCATAACGATGCTTTTTAAGCATTAAAATGGCTTGCTCTACGCAGTCGGCACTCATTACCTGATAATTACTGACGGATAAAATATCGCAAATTAATTCTCGTTGAACGGGATCATCTTCAACAATTAGAATACTGATAATTGATTTCATAATTTGACCTTTATACTTATGGTAATTAAATTGTAACTAAACCTGTTTTTCCAAAGATATTTGCTTAAAAATGGCTTGGGCGATGCAGCCTGTTGCTAATTGAGATTGTGGTTTTAATTGAGCTTTTAATTCAGATGTATCATTTTTATCATAAGCCTCGTCTTGTTTATTTGATAAGGTTATATCACCAGAGTAATGCAGTGAAATAATGCGTTTGGCTATGTATAAGCCCATTCCTGCACCCTCGGGCTTTGTTGATATATGAGGCTGAAATAGCTGAGATTTTATTTTATCGTTTAACCCGTTACCTTCATCGGTGACAGTAATATTAATCGTGTTATCGGCTTGTTTCGTTAGTTTTATATTAACAGTACTTGTCGTTGATTTCGCGATTGAATTAGCCTCACAGGCATTAATAATTAAGGTATGTAAAATACTTCTTATTTCTGACTATGCACCCGTTAATGTTACTGTTGAATCTACATCCAGTTCAAAATTTTGAGGTGTTGGCTAGGCTGTCGAAAACTCGTGCTTTTGGGGATATTCAATTTACCAGTTTTTGACTTTACAAAGTATGATGTTTACTATTTATTGGATTTACGTAATTGTGCTGAAATTTAATATTTAGTGGCAAAATGCTATTTTCATTAATATCTTGTTACATCTAACGGGATAAATAGCATATTATTCCGTCAATTTAGGATCTAAATGTAACAACAATCAAAATTCCAACAATATTAAAAAAGCCAAAAATATAAACGGTAAATTGGTTGAAAATGGTCATATTTCGACAGCCTAGGTGTTGGCTGGCATGATTTATATTCCAATACAATATCTTGAATAACCGGCAAAACAGGGATTTTTTCTTTTCTACTAATTCCTGTTGTTGTAAGTGTCAGTAAGGCTTTTATATTTTTGTCTATGTTTGTAATTTTACTTTGCACTGTTTTTATTAGTTTATTACGGTGTTCTTTCGATAATTCTGGATCTGATAGCTGTTCAAGTGACAAGCCAATAGTATGGATCGGATTTCTTAATGCGTGGGCTAAACCTCGACTGACTTCACCAAGTTCGGCTAAGTGGGCGATTTCTTTATGTTGTTTTTCAGCAGTAGTTAAACTTGCTAAGCGTTTAACCATGTTATTGAAATGATTAATAGTTGTTCTAATCTCATTTACCCCGGTTTCAGGCACATTAGATTCATAATCACCTTTTGCTAAATTTTCAAAACCAAATACTAAATTTTTTAATGGTTTATTAAATTTAATGCTAAGCCAATAAGCAAAAACCAGGGCGATAATTGCACATAAGATCAACGCTAATTGTACGTAATTCAGTAAATTTTGAGATTTAGTTAATTGTGCGTCAGTGTGGTGATCTACAAGGTTATCTGTATTTCCTTCAAACAAAATAAAGTTTTTTGACTTAGGTGTTTTAATTACCAGTTCAGATACTTCAGTGTGCTTTAATCGTTTAACCTGTTTTTCAACTAACGTTTTAAACTCTTGTGTGAAAAGATGTTTACTCATATCTATCGACTCTGCGGTAACATCGAATTGTTCTGTGTTTTCTTTGTTGAATAATTCATTTCCAGGAAATTCCGTGTGCATTTGCATCTTATTTTGTTTGTGCAGGTGATTAATATCGTTCTGGATTTTCTCTGAATGGGAATGAGTAATGACTTTTAAGGTTTCTTTTATTTCATTGGTCTTAATTTTTATGTGTTTCTTGTCGGTGGTAGTATTGTGGGTGGTAGCAGAATGGACAATTACATTTGCGCTTATATGCAAATCTTGTTGTTCAAATTCTTCAAAAGCAAGCTCTATAACTTGCTGACTTAACACATGTGCTTTTTGATTAACTTCTTCAGCTAACGTTTGTTCTATCCAATGAACCAGAAAAAGTTGAGCAATGGTTAATAAAATAATTAGACCACCGATCAAGGTAAATAAATAATTACGTAATGACATATTTTTCCTCATCTAACAGAACTAATTAAAATCAATTAATTCTGTTAATTCTGTAAATCTATTTTTTATACTCTAATTATTATAACAAGTATAGTGCCAAGTTAGTTACAAGATAAAAACTCATTAAAACAATAGGTTAAATGTCTCACTTGGAAACGAATAATTATGGGTTGTTATACTTCCTCATTTGGGGATATTTAACTCCTGATATCAGAACTTATTTTTTTATAAATGTAAACGTAAAACTTAATCATTTGAATTATATAGAGAAAATAACTTGGTATGCTTTTCGCTCTTATCATCATAGGAATTACACAATTTTAATATTTTAATAAAAGAGGTTTACCTATGAAATTATTTAATAAAACAGCGTTAGCGATATCTTTTTCAATTTGTGGTGTGTTAAGTAGTGTATCGGCACTTGCTATGGCAACTGACGTTAAATTAAATGCAAAAGAACATCAAATACACCAAATAAAAGTCAGTACTTTTGATGACAATGCCAATGTGTTTGTAAATGATAATGGTGATATTAGGGAATTTATTATTGCCAAAGATTTACTGGAAGATCAGGAAAAACTAGCACTGGAACTAGCTGATATATCACCTGTTCTAAAAGAAAAACTTATTACTTTATTAACGGGTGATATTCAAATCCATGGAGATCAACATGTTATCGTTGACTTTAAAGGTGATGTGGACAGTCACTTTAATTTATTCAGTGAATCAGTTGGTGAGAGCATTGTTATTATTGAAAAGGGCACTGACCATATAGGCTAAATTAGGGTTACAGTTCAACAATGTTTTATGTTAATTTACATGAGTTCAAACCTACACAGGCTATGGACTGTATCAACTTAAACATGATAATACACAAATATGAACTGTTACCCGGTTTGATTGGTGCCTTGAAAAGGATGCTGACACTGCACATCATGTTGATATATCGCAAAAAGTTTCAAAAGAATTATCTAAGCACATGTTTAAGAAATTTTCGGATACACACGGTGCGCACGTAATTATAGTTAAACGCGATGGAAAAGAGACTTCAGATAATGTAATCAAATTATTATCCGGTGCTGAATTTTCAGTCGATGAATTGAATGAAATTCAAAAAGCGTTGGATAGTAAGAGATAGCCTGGCAGTATTGAAGTTTTGAAGTATTGTAAGGTGGGTTAGCCATAGCGTAACCCATCATTTATTTTGGTACATCAAATAATATTTGAAACTTCATACAGTATTTAGATTTCATACAATAGAGGATCAGTAACATTATTATCACGAAACGCTTCCAAACGTTCCTGACAAGCACCACACTTACCACAAGCTTTTTCCCGTCCGTTGTAACAAGTCCAGGTGTTGCTGTAATCTAAGCCCATTGAAATACCGTCAGTCAGGATCGCTGTTTTATTAACGTTTAAATAGGGGCTGAATATTTCAACGGCTTCGTAATTGGCAATCTGACAAACGTCATTCATTTTCTCAACAAATTCTGGTCGACAATCCGGGTAAATTGCATGGTCGCCGGAATGAGCACCATAATAAACTTGTGCGGCGCCAACAGAAACTGCGTAAGCTACCGCTAAAGAAATTAAAATCATGTTTCGGTTAGGCACTACGGTTGATTTCATGTTGTCGGCTTGGTAATGACCTTCAGGGATCTCAATATTTTCAGTTTCAGAAGCCATCAATGAAGAACCAGCTAATAATTGGTTGATTGCTGAGATATCAATGACTTTGTGCGTAATATTTAATTGCTTGCAAACTAAGCTGGCACATTCGAGTTCTTTTACATGACGTTGACCATAATCAAAAGATATCGCATAAACTTCTTTACCATTTTTTAAGGCCTGGTTTAACACAGTGAAAGAATCCATTCCGCCTGAATAGATTACAACAACTTTATCAGTCATTTATTTTGTCTCATTTAATAGGGTACAATACCGACATTAATTATCGATACAATATGAAATTGTACGGCACAATTATTTTCTGACGCGATTTTACGTGATCTTCCCCAATATTTATAGCAGAGCTAAGTAAAAAGTATAAAATGATGACAACATATAAAATTAATGAATTATTTGAAACCATTCAAGGTGAAGGTTCTTTTACCGGACAACCGTCTATTTTTATTCGTTTACAAGGTTGTCCTGTTGCGTGTTCGTGGTGTGATACAAAACATACTTGGGAAATTGATCTGGAAAAGCAAATATCTGCTGTTGATATGCTGGCAAAAGCACAAGAAACTGATCAGTGGGCTAGTCTTTCTGTAGATCAAATATTGTCAGTGATAAAAGATAAAGAATTCAGAGCTAAACATATTGTAATTACTGGCGGCGAACCTTGCATGGTTGATTTAATACCGTTATGTAACATGTTTGAACAACAGGGGTATAGTTGTCAGGTTGAAACTTCAGGTACATTTGAGGTTTTAGTCAGTGAAAAGTGTTGGGTAACACTTTCCCCGAAAGTAAATATGAAGGGAGGTTATGAAATTCTTAACTCAGCAATGTTGCGGGCAAATGAAATTAAACATCCGGTTGCTACTGAGCAACATGTAGATGATTTAAAATTATTGCTGGCTAAACATCAAATAAAAACAACGCCTGTATATTTACAACCTATCAGTCAGAAAAAACGGGCAACCGAACTGGCAATAGAAACCTGTATTGAAAATAATTGGCGGTTATCGGTGCAAGTGCATAAATACTTAGGTATTGAATAGGTTTGTTTTTATTTGGCGTATTCCAAATATCCAAATATCCGGCTCTGTTCCATAATACTGTTGTCCCTCGATGAATCCCCTATTTTTAAAGGGTTAGGCGATAAATTGGTTTTTTAACGAGAATTAGTCACAGAGTCCTAGATATAAGGGTTGAGTTTAATTCCATTTGAAGGGACAACAATTATCTACATTAGAGCCAATTATTTTAACCAAAATTCAATAATTGAATTCAAAGAAACGGCGATAGCCAAGTGAAGGAATTAGCGTAGCAAAAAAACATCCTTGCTTTACTAAATAAAAGACATGATAAAAGTAGCAATAAAAATAAACCGTCGCATGGGTTAGCCAACGACATAACCCATCAATTGGAGCTGAAAATTAAGAAACTAGCGAGGAGCCAAAACTAGACTCACCACTGGCAGCAGTCGTTCTCATATTTGGGTCATTCAATGTCCGTTCATCACGAGGGGGGATTTTGTAGGAATTACGGTAACATTTACTAAAGTGAGGGGTCGACACAAAGCCACAAGCAATGCCAACCTCGATGATGGTCATATTCGTTTGTCTTAACAACTGACGCGCCCGGGTTAATCTTAATTGAATATAATAACGGTGAGGCGTGCACTTTAAATATTTTTGAAATAATCGTTCAAGCTGACGTCGGGACAAATGAGCGTAACAGGCTAATTCATCAAGGCACAGAGGCTCTTCGATATTAGCTTCCATCAAGCTGACAACATCTTGTAATTTTGATTGATTCGCACCAACAATATGCTGTAAAGGTACACGTTGCTGATCGGATTCATCACGCACATGATCATGAGAAAACATATCACAGATATTGGTTCGCAAAACTTTACCATGCGTCATTCCGATAAGATTCAACATCATATCCATAGGAGCAGTACCACCAGAAGAGGTGATACGGTCACGATCGATCATAAATAACTGATTACAACTGTTGATATAAGGAAAATCTTCTTGCCAGCCTGCTAAGCGTTCCCAATGAATAGTACAATTATAACCGTTAAGTAAACCGGCTTTTGCCAACAGATAACTGCCGGTACAAATACCACCTAAGGTGATTTTCCGACGAGATAAACAGGCTAACCAACTCAATGTTGTTTTAGTAATAGTATCTTTGATCGCCAAGCCACCGCAAACCAGAACGGTATCGAAATAACGATTATTATTAATGGCACAATCAACATTAACGGTGATATTATCACTCGCAGTAACCGCCAGACCATTTTCACTGATCATGGTCCAACTATATAATTGCTTACCTGATAATTGATTAGCCATACGCAAAGGTTCAAGCGCAGAGGAAAGGGCCAACAAGGTAAAATTGGGTTGTAATAAAAAACCAAAATGATGGGGTTGACTTTCACTGCTCTTTTGTAGATGTTGCTCTGATAACATAAAAACCCTTAAAAATAATCACATAAATTAAAAATTTTCTAAAATGCATATCCTAGATTCTGATCCAAAGTTTTAATCCCAGATTTTAATCCTTGAATTTAATCCCTAAATTTAATCCTAAGCTCTTAAGCATAGCTTACATTAATGACCTCTAATCAATATTCGTTGATCATAAGGATGACGCCCAACGCCAATTATTCATAAACGACAACACCATATCACGTAACGAAAAATTAACATCAAATAACGACAAATTAACATCAAACAACGACAGTTTAATAATATAAAACTGCTAATTAAAAACCACAAAAAATATTTTACTGCATTTATTTGGCTCTGTTGTAGCTAATTGTTGTCTATACTTATAAATGAACGTAACTTATTGAGGTGCAAGACAATGAGA
>JABSOJ010000214.1 GCA_013216005.1 Alteromonadaceae bacterium
GTTCTCATTGTCTTGCACCTCAATAAGTTACGTTCATTTATAAGTATAGACAACAATTAGCTACAACAGAGCCTTTTCATTGTTAACCGGGTTGGTTAAATTTCGACGATGACTAAAGTTCAGCGGACTTAATGAACGACTGACCAAATCTACTTGTGGGTGCTGGTTAAGTTCAGTTTTGATTAATGCCATAGTCGCATTTAATTGCTCATTTGACGGTATTTCCTGAGTGTTTGAAATGATATGTAAGGAGGCTATATTTTCTAATTTAAATCCTAGTGCTTGATTAATGGTATCGGTAGCGTTTTTAAATAAACTCAGGTTAACGAAAATCAGTGCAGAAGCTATGGCTATTTGACTGACAATTAATACCGTTCTGAGATTTCTGGAAACTTGTACTCCTGTATTTTTACTGCCAGATTGCAGATTGCTGTTTAATTCATGGTAATTGATCATACGAACGCTGATGCGGGCATAAAACATTGCCAGTATTACGACACAAATCATAGCTACCGATAAAGTGAAATAATTAAGCGATAATTCATTAACTCTTGGTAAATGTTGCGCGATATTTTGTTGTAAAAATTCAAAACCCACTATGGCGGTAATTAATGCCACTATTGTAGAAAGCGACATCAACAAGCCTGTTTCAGCAAGTAATATTTTGAATAGTTCTGATTTTTTAGCGCCTATTGCAGCATGAATCGCTAATTGTTGTCGCTGCTGAGCTGTACGGGAAACAAATAAATTCGTCATATTGCCACTGGCAATTATCACTAACCCAAGTACTCCGGCAAGTAATAACCATATTGTTGTTTGGTTATCCCCAAGTATTGCCCGATGAAATGTTTGTAATTGCATTTTAACTTGTCAGCCTTTTACAAAATCATTACCTGAGCTTTTTTCTTGCCAATGCTCATCAACTAAAGTGGTAATGGTCTGTTGTGCCTGAGCTACAGAGTGTTTGTTTTTTAATTGACCAACAAAAACGAACCAGGGGAAAGAATACATTCTTTCTTTAAGATGATTACGGGTATTGTAATCCCACGGCAGCCATACCTCTGTTTCCCGACCTGTTTCATAAAGATCAGGTTCAATAAAGTTTTTGGCCAATACCCCGACGATGTTGAAACTAGTACCACTGAAAGTGATTTTTTTAGTAAGAATTTCAGGAGACTGATCAAAATCGTTTAACCAGGTATTGTAAGTGATAACAGCCACAGGATTATAAGTATCGAGTTCTTCACTTTTTTCAAAGCCTCTTCCATAAATAAATTGGCTATCTAATAAGTTGAACCAGTTTGGAGTCACGTAAGTGGTCGTTTTTTTCGGCTGATTAGCAAGTGAAGTACTGACGCCTTCACCATAAAAAATCATTGCTGCCTGGTCAAATACTGTTTGTTTCAGGTATAAATGACGTAAGCTAGGTGAGTTGAAATAATCTCCCTGAAATTTATTTTCATCATTAAATTCTTGGTGAATGACTTTATATAATTTATCTTCTTTTGGGTAAGGCAATGGTTTCAAAAGTAATAAATACGCGAGTGTTACAACACATAATAGAGCGCCCAGTGTTAAACCCATGGTGGAAACAACACTGAGTACAAAGCCCGGTTTTTGTTTTAAGCTTAAATAAGCTTGTGTTAATCGATAAGAAATCAAATTCATGTTATTCACATCCTTTTAAGCTAACTATGGCTGGTTGGTTAATGTATTGACGCAGGGGCAGGTAACAAGCCGTAAATGAAATTACGCTGATCAAAGCCAGAGTCATAATAAACATTGGCAATAATTGAAGGGTTATATACTTGTTTAGCTGTTCACTAAAACCTAGTGTTAAGCCTAATAAAACTATTACACTGGTTAATATGCCTAACAAAATGGCTTTGGCATTATCTTTTAAAACCAGTGAAATTAAATCGCTGCGTTTTGCGCCAATTGCCAACCGCGTACCTATTTCGAAACGGCGTATTTGGGTGGAATAGCTCAAAATACCGTAAAGACCGATGGCAGATAAGGCTAGCGTTAAAACTGCTAACACTGCACTAGTGAGTGCTGTTACATATTGAGTAAAGAATGCTTTTTCTTTGAGTTGATTAAGTGAGATGTAAGAATAAATAATAACGTCTTTACCGACATCAGCTAAAGCGTTAATTATTTTTTCACGAGAAAAATGCTGATTGTCTTTAACTTGGATAAGTATATCACCTCTACTAATTGATGAGGTTCGATAAGCTCTCTTTGGTTTCTGGGTATTATTAGGTAAAGTAACTGTGCTGACAATGCCTATAACAGTATAAGGTTCTTGACCTTGGTATACTATTATCTTTGCCCCTAAAGCACTTCCTTCGGGTGACAAATATTTTGCGTACACATCGTTAATAATGAGTACTCTACTTGTGTCTTTTAGATGTGAAATATTAAAGCTATCTCCTTCAATCAGCGTTTGATTGATCATATTAAAATAATCTGGACCAACCCATTTTGTGTCTAAAACTAAACGTTCATTCGTTGCGACAATTATCTGAGCACTAGGACCCGGCATTGTTAAGGGAGATTGTGAATGACTGATTTGTTTAATTTCAGGAAATTGTAATAAGTGCTCACCTATTTGATCAATGCTGATTTCAATCTCTTCGTTGCTGAGACTTTTTCCTGATGCAGATCGTGTTAATTCAAGTCGATAAATATTTTCTGTTTCAAAGCCCAGCGAGCTATTAATTGCACTATAGGCTTTTTCAAATAAGCTTATATTTGTAAATACCAATGAAGTAACCACCACTATTTGACTAAAAATAAGGAACTGACGAATATTTTTTGAAATATGAACGCCAATGCCTTTACCCGAGGTTTGCAGTTTTGTATTCAGTGCACGGTAGTTGATCATTTTGTAACTGATGAAAGCAAAAAAGTAGGTTAAAAATACAGTGATTAATACTGCCGCGAGCAAAGTGAACATATTCAAACTTAATTCATTAACACGGGGGAGAAAGCTGGACAAATATTTTTGAAGTAATAAAAAACCAGCCGAAGAAATAATAAGTGCCAGAATGATAGACATAAGTATTAGTAAGCCAGATTCTGCGAGTAGTCCTTTAAATAACTGACGTTTGTTTGCTCCCATTGCCGCATGAATTGTTAATTGTCTGAGCTTAGCGGCAATATGCGACATAAATAGATTGGTAATATTGCTACAGGCGATAACGACTAAGCCAATTACTGCACAAAGTAGTAACAATACGGTTGTTTCGCGGTCACCTATTATTACAGATTTAAGTGATTCTACTGTTATCTGTTTACTCCAGTCTTTATAAAACTCGACACCAACAGTTTTTTCCTGCCAAATATTATTTTGTGATGCCGTGAGCTTTTTTTGTAGTTGACCAGGCGTGGTATTGTCTAGTATTTTACCGATTAACATTCTGTAAGGACTGATATAATTCCATTCTTCCCAGGCTGCTTTATTTAACAGGTTATAATCCCAGGGCATATATATTTGTGTTTTTTCAGTTGTGTCAAGTAGTTTGGGTTCAATAAATGACTTGGCTAAAACCCCGATAATTCGAAAAACAGTTCCTTCCAAAGTGATTTTTTTATTTAAGATGTCAGTGTCGCCAGCATATTCATTTTGCCAGGTTTGATACGTAATAATTGCCACAGGATTGTTGGTGTCTAACGCTTCTGTTTGTTCAAATTTTCGGCCTAATGCTATTTTTGCATCTAATAAAGTAAACCATTCAGGGGTTATAAATGAAATGAACATTTTGGGTTGGGTAGGCAATGAAGTTATTACCTCTGCAAAATAATATATCATTGCGGCTTCACTGAAACTATTATGATTTTTATATACATGTATCAAGCCAGGATAAGTAAAAGCGGGTGACATGGGTTCACCTTCGCCGTTAATTGAAACGGCGTTTATCTTATAAAGTTTATCTTGTTCAGGATAAGGCAAAGGTTTTATCAGCATTACATAAGCTAAGGTTAATACGCATAAAAGAGCGCCCAGTGTTAGCCCCATAGTTATGACTACACTACTGATAAACCCCGGTTTGTGCTTTAAGGTTAAATACGCTTGTTTTAACTGATATAAAAATAAATTCATTCTATTTTGATCCTTTTAAGCTCTGTATTTTAAGATTTGTCTTTTAAGTTATGTCTTTTAAGTTATGTCTTTTAAGTTATGTCTTTTTAAACTATCCCTTTAAACTATGAATAGCAGGGCGGTTAATGTATTGACGAAGGGGAAGATAACAAGCTGCAAATGAAATAATACTGATCAAAGCCAGAGTCATTAAAAACATTGGCAATAACTCAAAGGTTAAGTACGTGTTAAGTTGTTCAGTGAAACCTATTGTAACGCCCAATAGCACTACTACACTGGTTAAAACACCTAATAATATTGCTTTTGAATTGTCTTTTAAAATAAGCGAAATTAAATCGCTGCGTTTTGCGCCAATTGCTAACCGTGTACCTATTTCAAAGCGGCGCATTTGAGTTGAATAACTTAAAATTCCGTACAGGCCAATAGCAGCGAGTGAAAAGGTTAATAAAGCCAGAATCCCGGTAGTGATTAATATGGTGAAGTGCGTAAAAAGCATTTTATCTTGTTGTGATTGATCACTTTCAAATAAATTGACCCGATAAGTGCTGGTAATCGTTTTTAATACGGAAACAAATTCCTGGCGCGTTAACTTTGCATGATCTTTTAATTGTATTAATAATCGGGCTTCATCGCTAAATCCGGGGAAATAGCCACGATTTTCACTCATCCGTTGCCCTGGATTGTTAAAGCCTTTAACTACACCTACTATGGTAAATGAATCACCATAGACAATATCTAATTTTTTGCCGATGACACTGCCTGTTGATGCAAGTTTGTGAGCAAAAACCTCATTAATAATGACTAATTGTTTGTTATCTCGAATATCAGCTTCACTAAAATAATCTCCTGCTAATAACTTGTGTTGATAGAGAGCCAAATAATTTTCGTCAACAATTCTACTACGACCTGGGTAGGTTTTTTCGCTACCTTCAAATTTAGCTTCACGAAATCCGGAGCCACCGTTAAAGGCTGAGCCATTTGATAAACTAACCGCCTTAATTTGCGGTAACAGTAATAATGCGGAACGAATTTCTTTGTTGAGTTGGATTTTTTCATCTTCAGACAGGGTTACTGTTGGCGCAGTCGACATTTCAACGCTGATGATATTATCGATGTTAATGCCTAGCGGTGCGTTAATTATTTGCCAGGCATCTTTGAATAAATTGATATTGATAAACACTAGAAAAGTGGCAACTGAAATTTGACTAATGATCAAAAATTGTCGCTTATTTTTGGATACTTGCTGACCTACACCTTTGCCGCCACTTTGTAAATTAGTACTTAATGTTTTGTAATTTAGTGTGTTACTGGATAATTTTGCAAAAAACAATGAAAATAAACCAACTAATAACAGTGAAATAACTAGGGTAAAACTATTGAGTGATAATTCATTTACCCGGGGTAATAGCTCTGTAAGGTTTGCTTTTAATAGGGTAAAACCAACTGAGGCGACCAAAAAGGCAACAATTATTGACCATATCATCAGTAAAGCTGATTCAGTTAACATCAGTTTAAATATTTTGTTTTTGCTGGCACCCAGTGAGGCATGAATGTTGTAGTTACCTTGTTGCTCTGCTGCCCGAGCCATAAACAGGTTAGCAATATTAGTGGCTGCAATAAGCAAAAGACCAACTACACCCGCAATGAGCATCAGCATTATATTTTTACTGTCACCGATAAGAATTTCTTTTAACTGAGTTAGTTTCATTTTAATTTTCTTCGGCGTAAAAAAATCAATATCACTGACCATTTCTTTCCATGGCTGGTTTACTAACGGGGTAATAGTTTGCTCTACTTGTGACGGGGTAATATTTTCAGCTATTTTGCCTAAAAACATGGTATCGAAAGACATTGAACCTGAACTCTCACGTCTTGTTACGCTGATATAATTATAATCCCAGGGAAACCAGATATTGGTGAATGTATGCTTTACAGAGTATGTTTTTGGTTCGGTAAATGACTTTGCCACCACACCAATAATATTAAAACTTACTTTGTCTATAATAAGCTTTTGCTTAAGAATATCTTTGCTGCCACCATACTCATTTTGCCAGGTTTTATAGCTTAAAATAGCCACAGGGTTATAAGTGTTTAATCCTTCACTTTGGTCAAATGCACGGCCTATTGCCATAGGAATATTTAATAGAGGGAATATTTCCGGGGTAACATAAGTTGTTGTTACCGATGGCTGTGAAGGTTGTGAGGTAAGAATGTTTTTCCCGTAGGCTATCATTGCCGAATTTTCAAAACTTGTTTGTTTCGAGCTTTTTTGTTCCAAGCTTTTCTGTACTAGGCTCTTTTGTATTAGGCTTTTTGGTTCTAAGCTCTTTTGTTTTAAGTAAAAGTCAATCAGAGATTTATAGTTAAAAGCGGTAAAAACTTGCTTGTCATCTTTATCAACAACGGTAGATTCAACCAGATATAACCTGTCTTGATCTGGAAATGATAATGGTTTGAATAACATGACATAGGCGAGTGTCAGTACACATAACAGCGCGCCAAGTGTTAAACCCATGGTTGAAACGATACTCACGACAAAAGCAGGTTTGAGTTTTAAACTCGTCCACGCTTGTTTTATCTGATAAGTAATTCGGGATAAAAACGATTTCATGTTTTTTACGTCCTGTTAAATTGTTTTTAGTTTTATTTTTAGTTTTCTTTTTACTTTTTTTTTAACAACCACTGTGAAGTTATTCAGAGGTTTTAAACTTAATGTCGCGCTTAAATTTTTATACTACGAAGCTTTTATTATATAAATAATATTAGCAAAAATTGAGCCGTAAAAAATAATCAATAAAAACAGTTGGATGGGGTTTGTCTGATGGTTGTTAACTTAGGTGTGATACGATAGCGGACTTGATAAGTCCGAAAATGGAACTGTTGATTAAAATGATTGGTGTAAATTAAGTACTAGGAATAGCTATTAGGCCAATAAAAAGCCTCCAACAGAGGCTTTGGTATATATTGTTATAAATCAATAATTTTACGACAGATTATTTAATAAGCTCATAGTCAGCGATTAAGCTCTCTAAGGGAATGCTTAAAGATTTGTGGAGATTTCGTATCATAGAAATACTAAGTTGGCTCTTTCCACTTTCCTGTTGGTCAGATTTCCAGCATCCTGTAACCCTGTAGATCCAGGGTCAATCTTTGAAAT